>DOTU01000006.1:2403-5045 GCA_003520965.1 Candidatus Zixiibacteriota bacterium | reverse complement strand
CTCGACAAGCTCCACCTCGCATGCTCCTAAAACAATCGGAAGGCCATACTCGTAATCCTTGCGGTTGAGTGTAGATAACCCTCCGTTCTTGAGAAGCCGATAAAAATCCGCTTGTCCTATTTTCGAGCAGATTGTAACTGCCGGAATATTGAGCGATAATCGTAATGCCTCGGCCATCGAAACTGCGCCCCGATACTGCTTATCATAATTTTCCGGCGAATAGCCGCTGAAATAAACCGGCAGGTCTTCCACCAACGAATTAGGGGAGAATAACCCTTTATCGAGCGCCATTCCATAGAGAAACGGTTTCAGAGCAGAGCCCGGAGAGCGCGGCGACATCGCTCCATTAACTTGCCCTTGATGTGCTACATCATTGAATTCCGCAGAGCCGACCATTGACAGCACTTCGCATTTGGAGTTTTTTATAATTACCACCGCCGCATTGCCAATTCCTTTTGCCGCCAATTCATCTTTGTGGTTTTTTACAACTCCCTCGGCGATATTTTGAAATCTTAAATCAATTGTCGAGACAATCTCCGGCCGCCCCGGATTTTTTAGCGCTAAATCTCTTGATAGATGAGGGGCATACGACGGTGATTCGTATTTCCTGGATTTGATCTCCTCATCGAGCGCCTCGGCATATTTTCCATTGGTGATTATCCCTCGTCTTAGCATTACATTTAAAACCCGTTTCCTGGCCTTAAGCGATCTTTCAAGATTTATATCGGGCCTGAGTGTTGACGGCGAATTGGGAATCGATACCAACAGCGCCGCTTGCGACGCCGAAAGCTCAATCGGTCGCTTGTCGAAATAAAAATATGACGCTGCCCCGACTCCCTCGATATTTCCTCCATAAGGCGCCATATTGAAATACAGTTCCAAAAGTTCTCGCTTGGAATAGTGCATCTCAAGCTGGAACGCCCGCAGGATTTCGATCACCTTTGCTTTTAGCGTCCGCGATTTCGGCTCCATCATTCGCGCAATCTGCATGGTAATTGTCGAACCGCCTCGGACAATCTCCCCAGCCTTGATATCATCTATCGCCGCCGAAATCAGGGAGAACAGATTCACTCCCGGATGATAATAAAACCACCGGTCCTCGCAGGCTAATACGCTTTTTACTAACAGGGGAGAGATATCGGACAGCTTAACCGGTTTTCTCCAGTAACTATCTCGCGCTGCATAACAGTTCATCAACGTCCCATTCCGGCTGTAAACGAATGTTGATGATGGCTTATTCAGTTGATCCTTGGGCAAAGGGAAAACCAGACGATCCAGGGTTATCCCCAATAATATAAGAATAAGAACGACCGCCAGTCCTCTCCAAATCACGCGATTATTTATTTTAAGACGCCAAATTTTCATTCTGTTTTTTGTATGCGTCAGGATGGAGTGAAACGACATCCTGGCGCTCCTAATATTTTTTTAGATTAAGACCCTCTTCGGGTCTTGCCTCTTTAAATCTATCTAAATGATCACTGTTTTGTTTATGCAACAATTGCTCCCATTGTGTAGGGGCACGATTCATCGTGCCCAGCTTTTTTTCTTTCCTTTTCTTTCCTCAGTCCTCAGCACTCATCGCTCAGTACTGACTAAAGTGCCCAACTTGCTTTTTCCTTTCTTGAAGTCACTTATAAAATTACTGCTTCTAAAGTGCAATGCCATTTTGCTTCTTATTCCCCAAACCTGTCATTGCGAGGAGTCCCGATCTTATCGGGGCGACGAAGCAATCTGAATCTATGAATAAGAGTATTCTTGTCAGATGCATTCAGATTGCTTCGGGTTTTGTTTGCACAAAACCCTCGCAATGACATTGTTTATTCCTGTACGGTCAGGTCTTCGAACCTGACCGTTTCCCGAAACTCACAACTCACAACTCATTACTCACAACTTTTTTTACTTCGCCTCCAGCACCCTCATCATCCCCGATGAACTCGTGCTCGATATCAACGGGTCATACATGCACTCCGACGACACCGGCGGCATAAAGAAATTACCACGCGAGACTACCCGCAGCGAATAATAGTAGACGAACCTGTTGCCAGGCTGAAGGCCATTAACAAACAACAGCATCCGGTCATCCCTGATATCCATATAGACCGGCGCGTTGCCGCTCTGTGGCATCCACGACAACCTTCCGGTTGTCGCCAGTCTCGGGTTTTCGATTTCCAGGCACGATGGCAATAGTCCGTTAATGGCCACATTATCCAGGCTCTTATCGCGCGCCTCGCAGGTCACCTTGGCTACGATCTGATCTCCCAAATGCAGCGAATCAAGATTGAGGGGATTCCCCTGGTCATCGAGATACTCCCGCCTGACCACCATCCGGTTATCGAATTCGCGAACCACCCGCTCCGAGCTTACCCCGCTGGCCTGCCACCAGTAATAGCAGTTCCCCGTGCCGTTAATCGAAATCTCGATATCCTTCCCACCCAGCGCCAGATCGCTTATTTTGACATCCTCCGTACCGAACGTCTTGTACTTTTTGCCATCGACAATAACCACACCAGTGTAATCGGGCTTTTCCTGAGCGTGGAAATATCTTCCGAGGGCCAGAAGCGCGAAGGCGTTGCTTTGAGTAGTATACCATTCGCCGACATACAGGTTATCTGTTATCTCCTTAATCAACTCTGGAATCGCGG
>DOTU01000006.1:890-2005 GCA_003520965.1 Candidatus Zixiibacteriota bacterium | reverse complement strand
GTGCCGCTGGTCATGGCAATAGTGGCAGCAAGTTGAAAACGCGACCAGACCGGCAATACCTCGATATTTAAGAGTTTGAGATTGTTAACAATACTCTTATCGAGCTTTCCGGCCTTGGCTAGAACATAGGCGGCGTAGATGCGCAGAACACCGCGGTTGTTCTCCAAACTGGCGTCTTTCGACATTCGATTTAGGTTTCCAATTGCCTTATCGTAAACATCATCGCTTACCTCGTATCCGACTTTTCTGGCCTCTACCAAAAAGTGTGTGGCCCAAATGCTGGCCCATAGATGAGGCTCCGACCCGCCCAGCCAGAGCGAGAAAGAGCCCGATGGCAATTGCATGGTAGCGATCTTGGCAATCCCCTCATTGATATAGTAATCTTGCCCCTTGCCGCCGAATATCTCAGGCTGTAAAAATTTCGCTAAGTCGTTGAAATAGAGAAGCGGGAACAAACGCGATACCGTTTGCTCCATACAGCCGTAAGGATATCGCAAAAGATACTGAATGCTCCCCGAGAGTTGCACAGTCGGCATCGATGATATCTTAAGGTCATATTCCTCGGTCCCCTCCAACCAATCGGTAGGCATATCGACATGCGCCGATGTCCCTGATTTCACTGTGCCCGACCCATGCTTGGTCAGCAGCGGCTGTCCCGGTCTGTTGGGAAGCTCCACCGTTTCCAGCGCCTGTTCGCCACCGCCTGACGCCGCGATATTAAATACCACCTTGCCGGGCTTATCATCAGCTTTGATTGTATATTGAGCTACGCTTTTACTATTGTTGGCAATTGAAAGCTGCACGACCTTTTTTGATATCAGCCGCGCCGGCCCGTCGATTTCCATGGTCACATCAAAATTGTTATCCTGTCCGGTGTTGTTGAAAACCACCACTCCTGTAATAATCGTATCGCCTCCGGCGATAAAGCGCGGCAACGCCTCCTGAATAACGATTTTATCTCTGACCGTTACCTCCTTGGCCGCAGAACCCACTTTATCGCCGCTAAATCCGGTGACCATCACCAATAGCTTGCCATTGAACTGCGGCACATCAAACGACACATGAGCTACACCGTCGCCGCCAACCGATACTATTCCAGACCAGAGCGCCACTGG
>DOTU01000006.1:0-551 GCA_003520965.1 Candidatus Zixiibacteriota bacterium | reverse complement strand
CCGCCGGGCGTTAGTTTCGATTCCGCCTCTTTGATATCCGGATATACTTGCGAGTAGATATCATAGATATTCAGCCCCGGACGCTTTTTCCCGTAGAAGAAATCAAACGGGTTGGGCGCCTTAAAATCTGTCAGCTGTAAAATGCCGACATCGACTGCTGCTACGGTGAGCTTGGTTCCTTTGGATAGATTTGTCTTAATCGTCAAATCGAGCTTTTGTCGTGGCTTCATCACCTCTGGCGCGTCGATTGTAATGCTAAGCCTCTGACTTGAATTTTCCACCGAAAGCGGTATCATTCCAAACGCCCTGGCCGGAGAGAAACGCTCCAGCGACGTGGTCGATTTGATCAGCGTCGCTGTTATATAAACATTCGGCGCATATTCTTTTTTGATCGGAAGAGTAATCTCGGCGCTGTTGCTATCGAGATTGTACGTTTTGAACTCTAACACTTTATCCTTTTCGATTGTCAACAGAAGTTTACCCTCGAACGGAGCCTTAACTAAGAGCCTGGCCTTGTCGCCCGCCCTGTAAAGCTTGTGGTCAAGCTCAAG
>DOTU01000007.1:18103-21357 GCA_003520965.1 Candidatus Zixiibacteriota bacterium | reverse complement strand
GATAAGTTGGCTTTGTTGTATTTGAAGAGCTTTTGGCTTGTTTCATTGGAATCGCGTATTTTCCCCGTTTCAGGATCGACAAAGAAGATCGCATCGCCCGCCTGATCGACTGAAAATCTATAAAGTTTCTCAGATGTTTTAAGTTTCATGAATAGGCGGCTATTTTCAATCACTGCCGAAGCCTGCGAGGCAAAGATGGGTAAAATCTTGATATCCTCTTCCTCAAAACGCTTTGAGCCAATTTTGTAAAGCGTCAAAGCTCCGATAATAGCATCCTTGGCCATGAGGGGTACGGCCATAAGCGATTCGTCTTCTTCGTCTTTTGTACCCGGAACATGAACCGACATTTTCTGCTGATCATCACAGTTTTGAATTCGAGGCTTACCGTCGCTTACTACTTTGCCGGTTAACCCTTGGCCAACAGCAAGCTGAAAATTCATAACTTCCGCATTAAAAGCCTCTTCGGACGAAAATATCGGTTGGATAATTTGTCTTACGCGGTCCAGCGAAAATATTACGCAGCTATCCGCCCGAGTAAGATTTTCCGCTGCCGCCGCAATCGCTTTGAGCACGTCCTTCATTTCCAGCGATGATGAAAGCGCCATGCTTGTCTCATAAAGACTGCTAAATCTGGCTGACTCGCTTTTAAGGCGAGATTCCAAAGTTTCCCGTTCCTGTTCATTATGGATTGTGCATAACAAGGTACTAAGCTTTCGCTTTGAACTGCTGATTTCGTTCAGCTTGAGAAGCACCGGTATTCGTTTACCGCTTTTGCAAAGCAAGTGACAATAGATTCCCTTTCGACCTTCCGCAGGATTTGATTTAAACCGCCAATCCGAAGGAATATCAAATAATTCAACAGCTTCCATTCGGAGCAACACTTCCCTGTTATATTCGGTAATGTCCAGAAATGCGTCATTTACTGATAATATTACTCCCGACTGATCCAAAATAGCATACGGCTCAGGAATGGACTTTAATAATTCTTTCAAGCTGAATGTTAATATTTCATCGCTGGACGTGCCAAATATATTCGTTATTCTTATCATTGTAACGACGCCGAGACCTATACTGGCGCCGAATAAAGCAGGCATCGGAAACCCGACAAATTCAATGATCCAGATTACCGACGAAACGCCGAGAATTAACCAGTTCTTGCCCCCAAAAGCGATAATTGAAATAACTAGGTAAATTCCTGAGTACAGCGAAGCTGAAATAAAAGGGGAAACAGGTTGTTTTGTATATATTCTTTGGATAATATCGAAACAAGTTAGCGCTGCCCCGCTTAAGAGCCATAGAATTACCGGAAATTTAGAGAAACTGTCAGTCGTGCGAATTCGGGACGCTGATATGGCTGCCGGCAAAAATAGGAGAATAACCGTAAATTGACCGCCGGAAATTGGCCAGTTAGTAAAATTCGAAATGCTTGAAGCGATTCCCTGCATTAGTAAAAACGTCGCCGCTGTCAGTTCTGGCAAATGGCTTATTATGGAACGCTTCTCCGCGGCAGCATTTCTTATTAAAGTTGCGATGATTACCGTCAAGCCCAAAAAAGCAAATATTAATCCGTGGTCTAGCATTAGTTCATCTGCTCCATATTACTACCATTTATCGACATCTTTTTGATAATTATTAGGAATACAATGGACGGATATCTCGCGATAATTGCGATTGTCAGGAAATAAGTTATGAAGAATTTACATGATAATTAGATAAAATTATAGCACTTATGAATTGCGCAACCAATAATGAATAATGGTTAAGAAGCGATATCGACTTTTTTAAGGTGAAAGGTAAAAACTGAGCCTATGCCTAATTTGCTCTCTACCTCTAGATTTTGTTGATGGGCCTTGATGATCTCCCTTGCCAAAACTAAACCTAAACCGGCTTTGTTCTGAGGGTCGTTGGAATCAACGCGATAGAATCGATCGAAAATACGTTCAATCTGAGCCTGAGGAATTCCTCGTCCCGAATCTTCAATCCTGACTTCGACCGAAGACCCTATCAATTTGGCTGATATTTTGACAAATCCCTCGTCAGTAAAATACAAAGCGTTCGAGATTAGATTTTCCAGCGCGATTTGTAACCATTTCTCATCCGCCAACACTTGAAAGTCGCCCGATTCTAACTCCAATTTGAATATGAGTTTTTTGCGAAGCGCTTCTTCCTTGAAGCCGGCCATGCCCGTTTCCAGAAGCTGTTTCAAATCTACCGGTCTCATTTCAAGTTTGATTTCCCCATGCTCCAATTGCGAAATCTCCACCAAAATCCTGATAATCTCTTGCACCTTTTTCAATTGGCACATGGCAGCGGTTAGACGTTCCCTGCATTTTGGCTCCACTAAACTGACGGAATCGACCACGCTTCCCAGCTGGTTTTGTATTGTCAAAAGAGGAGACTCCAACCGGTCACCCATTTGGCCAAAGAAATCCCTTTGATTCTTCGTTAGCCGATCCAGGTCGAATTTGGCTTTATTCAAATTGTCCACCATATCATTCAAGGCATCAGCCAAATCACCAATTTCATCGGGGCTTTTTATTTGTATTTTCTGAGCGGAATTACCGGCACGTAAATTCTGCGCCAACTCGGTCAATTTCTCAAGCGGTTTGGTAAAGTTCGCGGAAACCCAGAAAGCTACAGCGATCAGAGCCAGCAGGCCAATAAAGCTCGACCAGAAAATAACCTCTCTCATCCGAGCCTTAAGCGCTGAAACTCGGCTGAATGACTTAACTTGAATCAGCTTTTCACCATCGATAAGCTCCGTTTGGACCTGCAAAAAGCGTTCTTTGCCAATGGTTATAAACTTATGATGCACCTTATCGGAGATACCAGCCTCGAATTGGGCAATAGGAATGGATAATAAATAGGATGAATCTCCTATTGGATCCTCATAATGACTGGATAGAATTGCGGCATCTTTATTCAAAAGAAATACAGTAGTAGCGGTAATTCTAGAAATTTCGGCAGTCAAGCTGTCGGAATCGATTCCTTTATTATAAAAGGAGCTTACTGCCTGCCCGGCAACATTCATCTGTTGTAAATAGTTGCCCTCAAAAAAAATGTTAATCTGATTAAATGCATAAATAATAGCAGGTACAGCAAAGATGAGAAACAACAGCGAAAAAGACAAAGCGATTCGAACCTTTATTCGTCTAAAAAAACTGGAAACTGCCTTCATTGGGCCGCACTCGCTTTCATTGATTGAAATATTTAGCATGGTTATCTGTTAAAAGCAAGGCAAATCGGCTATTGCC
>DOTU01000007.1:13303-17846 GCA_003520965.1 Candidatus Zixiibacteriota bacterium | reverse complement strand
CGGATAATGGATGCCAATATATTGGTCTAATGACAAGGTCTTACTGGCAAATCAGGGGCGAGCATTTACGCGTTCAAAATAGGAATATGCCCGATTTCTCAGGAGTTTGGGATATCGCCGTAGTCGGAGGCGGGCTAATGGGTATCGCAGTTGCCCATTACCTGAAAGCCCTCGGCTGCGATCGGGTAATAGTACTTGAAAAGGAGTATGTCGGCTATGGTGCATCCGGTCGAAACGCCGGGTTTCTACTTTCCGGGATGGCTGAACCATATTCGCGACTTGAGGTCGGGCTGGGATCCGATTGGGCCAAAGCGTTAATGCTGGCAACGATCGAAAACCACGATCTGGTAGCCGAGGCAATCAAGAACAATAATATCGGCTGCGATTACCAAAGAACAGGCTCCTATCATCTGGCAGTATCTGAGACTGAGGAAAAAGAACTGGCGGAATCTGTTGAGCTCCTCAATAAAAACGGATTTCCCGGAGAATTTGTCGATTCAAATGAAATTCGAAACAGGTTGGGGTTGAATCATTATCTTGGAGGTTATTTCAATCCTATCGATGGCAATCTCGATCCCTTTGCTTATGTCAATGGCCTTTCGCAGGGCCTGGATATTATAGAGGGATTCGAGGTTAAAGAAATTCAACGCAGTGATGGACAAGTTCGGTTAATGGGAGGCAAGGGAATAATCAGCTCCGAAATGGCAGTGCTGGCCACTAATGCTTATACGCCACTACTGGATAATTCTTTCAATGATATGATATTCCCGGTGCGAGGACAGATGCTGGCCACAGCCAAGGGCTTGAATGATAAATTGGGCAAATCAACTTATTATGCCAATTTTGGGTACGACTACTTTCGCCAGTCGCCCGACGGGACTATCCTAATGGGGGGCCTCAGAGACAAATTTATTGAGACTGAAATTGGATATGCCGATGAAATCAATCCCAATCTGCAAGATGGCCTGGAAAATTATGTCCGTAACAATTTCGAAATGGCGCAATTTGATGTACCATTTCGCTGGAGCGGCCTTATGGCTAATACCATTGACGGATTACCGCTGATTGGGGCTTTACCGCATAACGGCGCAGTTGTGGCTGCTGTTGGCTGTAATGGGCATGGATTTGGACTCTGTATGGTTATAGCCCGAGATCTTGCTCTGGCTCTTCTGGAGGGCAAAACCTCCAACCTATTAAACCGCTTTTCGCTTAAAAGATTTTTAAGATAAATTAGACTTATCTTTTGGGATGAGCAGAGCTGCAATTTTCGGTTATGTTTATGATATCCTGACGACAATATTGTCGAAAGGGCTATATTAACGATAAATCCCGCCGATAATAAAAACATGATCGGGTAAATCCCATAACCTTATTGGAGATAATATGGAGCTTAAAGAAATCGATAATTTACTAACTAAACTTGAAAAAGTCGGTATTGCTCGATGTGAATCATGCAATGAAGAGACTAAATTTTTCGAGATAACCGTCTTTAACGGATCTTACCTTTGCCCCGGTTGCCTGCGTAAGGCTGCCTGGAAAACCGAGGGCGTTCTGGAACTGCCCTCGTAAATTGGTTAATCTTTGAGGCTTACTCATCGGTAATTATTAACCTGCGCGCGTAATAAAAATTTTATCAATTCCATTTGACATCTTTGCGCCGTCAAATATCTTATCGGCCAACAAAACATGATGGGCCTTAGAAGGTGTTTTTCGATGCGAGCGTTTTATTAGTAATTTGAATAGGTTGAATGGTAAGTCCTATTATTAATATTTAAGGAAATACTTTTCTATACCATTCGAAAGATCGCTCTTAATATACAGGTATTTGTTTGGACATAAAACCTAAAGATATTTTCGCTGAGATGGACTTGGCATATCAAAAGCTAACCTCAGATAGCGAACCGGCCCTACGCAAGTCGCTGGAGTGGATCACTCTGGAGGGTACTTATGCTATGGTCTTTTCTGTCCTTACAGGAGGTGCCTTCCTCACCGGGTTTGCTCTGCTGTTGGGAGCAAATGATTTCGAAATCGGGCTTTTAGGCGCTATCCCCTTTCTGGCACAGATAGCACAACTGGCATCTGCTTACCTGGTAGATTTAACGGGGAAACGTAAATCAATCACCATAAGCAGCCTAATAATTGCTCGCCAAACCTGGTGGCTATTACTGCCGCTTCCCTTAATTGGAGGTGAATGGCGGTTGGGAGTTTTACTGGCCATAATTATTATATCAAATATCGCTGTTATGATGGGGACAGCATCCTGGATGTCATGGTTGGCAGATCTAGTACCTGATAGGATTCGAGGACGATATTTTGGTTTCCGAAGCGCGATTATTGCATTATCAACTATCACGGCAACGCTTCTGGGTGGCGCAATATTGGATTATTTCAAATACTCCAATCGCGCCGGGTATGGATTTGCCATTATTATCGGAATTGGCTGTATCTTTGGTATCATAGCAGTCATGCAAATGAGAAAGCTCCCTGAAAAACCGTTGGCACAAAATGAATCCAAAGCATATTGGATATATATGCTGGAGCCTCTGCGAAATAAGAATTTCAAACATCTTATTCGGATATTCCTGGTTTGGAATTTCGGCTTAGGGATTTCAGCCGCCTTTTTTTCCGCCCACATGCTCACCAATCTCAAAATGAGTTTCACCCAGATCTCCTTATATGTCAGCGCGGCATCTATCGCCGCAGTGCTTCTGAATAAGCCCTGGGGAAGACTGGTCGATCGCTTTGGATCCAAACCGATACTTGTCTTGTGCGCTCTGGGTATAGCCTTTGTCCCGATGATCTGGTGGATACCGCGCCCCGGACATATTTGGATTCTGGCCTTTGAAGCGGTTTATTCCGGCGCCCTCTGGACAGGGTTTAATCTGGCGGCCTTTAATATTCCTATCGCCAACAGCCCAAGGAACAGCCGTACCACTTACTTAGCAATATTTTCCGTTATCTCGGGTATGGGGTTTTTTATTGCCTCCATTATGGGCGGAATCTTAGCTCAGAACTGGAAAGAAATTCATTGGCCTCTAGGAGTCCAGACGGTTGTAAATTATCATCTGCTATTTGCAATCTCAAGTATATTAAGGATTTTGGCGGCATTTATGATGTTTCGTTTTCACGAGCCAAGGGAAAAAGATCTGCCATCCGTAATCCAATATATGGGCGATTCATTGAGCAAACGCTTTTCTTCCGGACGCCAGCTTTTCCTGCGGATTTCAGGAATAAGCGGATAGATTAGTTAGTAAATAAGGCCGGATTTAATACGCGAACCGGCCAAGATATTCCATTAAAATAATACTTGACTCTTTATGCGATTATAGTATCCTTATGCCAAGAAAGTCTATTTTCGCCTTTGCAAAAATTAAGAGTCTTTGATGCGAAACTACTTAATGGCCAAATAAGTCGTATTTACTTGGAAACATGATTTGACCATTTCAAATTCAAAAAGCTGATAGCATCGTTGTTGGTGCGCATGAAAACCTGCAATTAAAAATCAGGATGGTGTTATGAAAACAGCGATATTCGTATGCCTGGCCATATTGGTTTCATCGACTCAATATGCCGGTGCCGAGATTCATTTCCTAAATGTTACCGATAGCGCCGGTTTGGGTAACATTCACCAAAACGGGTTTGGGACTGCGATTCTGGATTACAACAGCGACAGTTTATTGGATATTTTTGTCGTCGGCCAGGGAGGCCAGAATAAATTATTCGAAAATCTTGGTAACATGCAATTCGAGGATGTAACCAATCTGGTTGGGATTCAAGGACAAGGAGATGGCTGGGGAGTATGTTTCGGCGATTTTGACACAGATTATGACGAAGATATTTATGTATCGCGAAGAGATTTACAGCAAAATGATTTATACGTATGTACAAATGGCGTCTATATAGAATCGGCCGCGGAATATCATGTCCAGGATATGGGAGGTTTTGGCTATGCTGCCTGTTTTGCCCCCTTTACCAAAAGCCTGGCGCTCGACCTTTTTGTGGCTAACCAGGCCTGGAGCGGACACCGGCAATCCTGCAGGTTTTTCGCCAATAACCTTGGCGGCCCGTTCACGAATCTCACTGCCTCGCGCGGTATTGCCGATTCAAGCCAATATTGGGACTGCGCATCAACCGCAGATTATGACAATGATCGGGATCTCGATGTTTTGGTCAGCGGCGAATCGACAAATCGCCTTTATCGGAATGACGGCGGAGGTTTTTTTGTCAATGTCAGCGATTCCGCTCGTATAAATCTTCCTCGTGACGCCGATACTACCGGCTATGGAATTACCTGGGGCGACTACAATAACGACGGTTTCATGGATTATTATATTTCCAACTGGCACGACCAGGCTGGAGAGATGTTCAGAAATAACGGTAATGGCACTTTCACTGACGTTACCGACTCCCTCGGGCTCGGCCAGGAAGTATGGTGTCATAGCGTCTCATTTGGCGATTTCAACAATGACGGCTGGCTGGATTTATACGCTGTTACCGCCGGTTTTGGGAATAAACTTTATAAAAACAATGAAGGAGAATACTT
>DOTU01000007.1:0-12923 GCA_003520965.1 Candidatus Zixiibacteriota bacterium | reverse complement strand
TATATTTATAAAAATGTAACCAACAATACCAATAACTGGGTCGGTGTAAAGGTTAACGGTTATTACCCTAACCCGGACGCTATAGGCGCCAGAGTGCGGGTTGTCGCTGATGGCATGTCTCAAATTCGCGAGGTCTCGGGCGGCTCAGGTTTTGGAAGCCAGAATATGCTGCCTCTCCATTTCGGCCTGGCGCATGCGACAATTATCGATTCACTTATAATTACTTTCCCCGTCGCGCATATACCTCCCCTGGTTTACGAAAACCTTACGCCGAATCAGTATTACGAATTGCCAAATATCGTCATCGATATCGCTTGCACTAATGTTATCTCACCGATTTCTCTTTCGGATTGTGAGAGTTCAATTTATCCAGCCGTGCAAATAAAAAATGTAGGCAACGTACCAGCGCAAAATTTTAGAGTTTCATGCGATTTATGTAATGGCCCTTCGAGAACGCAAATTGATTCGCTAAGCATCGGGTATCTGGGCGTTGACGATTCATTGATAGTAGAATTCTGTTCATTTGTGCCGCCTCAATGCGGGCGTTTTTATCGGATTGAGGGAATAACTAAGCTGATCGGAGATCGACATCCTCATAACGATACGGCCGGAGCCTATTTTTACAGCGGATATTCACACGATCTTCGCTGCGGCCCGATTCTTAGCCCTGAGCCAGAAACCCTGATATTACCAATAATCCCTCAAGTAGTCATAAGTAATCAGGGCGTCACCACTGAAACCGGTTTCCCGGTTGGCTGTAATATTTTGCTCGGCGATTCATTGGTTAGCACTCAACAATTGATCTATCACTCATATCTACCACCATTTTCATCCGACACCGTTATCTTTCCGCAATTTCAGCCTGTAGTAAGCGGAATATATGATATTTCATTGGCTACGCTTTTGGCCGATGATAGAAACCGCTCCAATGATTCCGCAAGTATTTTAATCAATGTCGATTTAGGAAGTTGCAGCTATGTTTTGGGCGATGTAAACAATAACGGAATTAGAAATGCCATGGATGTGGTTTATGCTGTCAATTATTTCAAGGGCCGCAGCATACCGCCATATCATTGTTTATGCCAGCATTTTGGAGAAATATACGTTGCCGGTGATGTTAATGGTTCGTGTTCATTCGAGGGGCTTGATGTCACCTGTATGGTAAATTATTATAAGGGTTTTGCCGGAATGAGTCCCTGTCCGTACTGTCCGCCAATTGAGGGAATCATTATACTGTCACATCCAAATGATAATAACAAGCCCTCAATACAGATATCGAAATAGTTTTATTCAGATGCTCGATATTTGAGATATAGATAATACTCAATTCTTTATTAGCTTGTCTTTGCCACAAGCTTTTCTACGTCTGTAACAGAATTTTCATAAAGTTCTTAAAAAAGCAAAACCATCGGATTTAATAACTTATTTTCCGATGGTCCATATCATCTACCCCCGAGCCGTCTCGAACGGCTAACCTGCTGATTAGAAGTCAGCTGCTCTATCCAGTTGAGCTACGGGGGCATGCTTAATCTGGTATTACTCAGTCCTCAGCACTCATCGCTCAGTCCTGATTAAAATCGGGGCGAGAGGATTTGAACCTCCGACTCCATGGTCCCAAACCATGTGCGCTACCAGGCTGCGCCACGCCCCGTCTCTCTACCGAATATAAATTACTACGGGCATAACGTCAAGGAAGGAATAATCCGATTAACGGCTTGAAATTAGAGCAGTCTCAATTATCGGACGAATCTTTGCCAGGGCTCGACCTCGATGAGATATTTTGTTCTTTTCCTCAGTCGGAAACTCCGCCAGCGTCTTCCATGTTCCCTCAACTACGAACACGGGATCGTATCCAAAACCATTTTTGCCTCGCGGCTTATCGGCGATTTCCCCCTCGAGAGCGCCATTAACTTGCTGAATTTCTCCCTTCATATCGACAAACGCAATCACCGTTCTAAATCGTGCCGAGCGTTCCCGGTCGCGTGCACCCTCCAGAAGCGACAGAAGCTTGCGGTTATTATCATCATAAGTACATCCTGTGCCGGCGAATCTGGCCGAATATACTCCTGGTGCGCCGCGAAGGTAATCGACCTCCAACCCGGTATCATCCGCCACCGCCGGAAGATGATACTTTTTCCAAACGGCTTGAACCTTCAATATAGCGTTTTCCTCCAGGGTCGACCCTGTCTCTTCAACTTCCGGAAAATCGGGAAAATTATTGGCTGACAGGATTTCCAGATCAAGACCGGACAAGATTGCCGATATCTCGGAAATCTTATGAGTGTTATTAGTCGCCAGAATAAGATTATTCACAATTAGCACCTGACAATATTAATCAGGTTAATATGAGTTGATATCCACCAGCCCAACCTTGCCGATTCGCTTGCCAAGAAATAATTGGCTGATTCGTTTAAACTTCTCCGGTGAGTCGGAAACAAAAAACTCCCTCTTTCCCACCGTAATTGATGGGTTGAGAAGATTAAGCGCAACCAGAGCCTGTCGAGTTGCTTTAGCAGTCTCTTCGGCAGAGTCAATTAACTGTACGCTATTTCCCATAATCTTGGCTATCGGTTGCTTAAGAAGCGGATAATGTGTACAGCCCAAAATAAGCGTATCGATCTTTTTTTGCTTAAGATCAACCAGATAATCCTCGGCAATTAGGTTGGTGGCCGGCCGATCAATATACCCCTCCTCCGCCAGCGCCACAAACAGCGGACAGGCGCGGGAATATATCCTGAGTGTACCATTCAACGCCCTGAGAGCTTTCTCGTAAGCCTGAGAGCCTATTGTCCCTTGAGTGCCAATCACTCCGATCCGCTTTGTGGATGATTTCTCAATCGCGCCTTTTGCTCCTGGCTCGATCACTCCCAGCATCGGGATATTGTAGATGCGCTGAATATATCCTAGCGCCAGACTCGATGCCGTATTACAGGCTACCACGATAAATTTGACACCGTGCTCTAATAGGAAATTGACATCCTGCCGGGCAAATTTGCGGACGATCTCGGGCGAGCGCGGCCCATAAGGATAGCGGCCCGTATCGCCAAAATAGACAACGTTTTCATTGGGAAGAAGTCGGAAAATCTCCTTAGCTACGGTCAAACCGCCGATCCCCGAATCGAAAACTCCTATCGCCTTAGTGCGATGATCTATTCTGGCTTTCATATCGTTCCTTGAATGCCACTATGGCGTCATAAACAGCCTTAGCGGTCTTTTGCTGAAAATCATCGCTTTTAAGCTTTTTCTCATCCTGCTTGTTTGAAATAAATGCCGTTTCCAAAAGCACCGCCGGCATATACGCCTTATCAAGCACGAAAAACCCTGCCTGATCTACTCCGCGCGATTCGATCTTTGTATTTTTCACCATTCCCTTTTCCATTATGTCAGCCAGGTCTACGGACTCGCGCAAATATTCGGTTTGCACCATGTCGCGAAGCGTAAAATCGAGATCGGTTTTATACTGCTTTTGATCGTCGACTTTTTCAAATCTGATGGCGCTATTCTCCAGCGTGGCCGCGGCGCGCGCCTGATCGGACTTGGCTTCGGCCAGCGAGAAAGCAATCACACCCGCAGCTTTTTTGTTCTTGGCCGCGTTAGCATGAATTGAAACAAAAATATCGCCACCCATTGAGTTGGCCAACGCCGTCCTTTGAGAAAGGGGCACGAAAACATCATCCTGCCGGGTCATCACCGGCTTAAAACGGCCATCATCTTTGAGAAGCTTATAAATCTCTTTGGCAATTTTCAGGGTTATATCTTTCTCTTTGGTGCCAGATGGTCCCACTGCTCCTTTGTCCTCGCCCCCATGACCGGGATCGATAACAATCACATCGATTGGATTATCAGAAATCGGCGCCTTCTCCTCGGCAATCATGGCCGAATCGGAGAATCCCTCTCCCCTGATTAGAAATTGGACCCGTAGTGGATCCTCTTTAACCTTGGACGTAAATGTAAAATCTCGGGGGCGAAGTCTTACCGAAACTTGACAGGAGTTCTCGAACTGGTAGGTTTTTACATCGTACACTGCCCTGGCCGGAATCCGTTTACGGAAAGCCATGGAATCGATTTTACCATTGGAAAAAGTAATGGCCAGCCAATTATCGTCGGTCTTCATGGCATCGAATCGCAAGCCTTCTTTCATATAAATTTCAATTAGCAGACCATTTATTTTTTGAGATGCGTTGATGCCGGTAATATTGAACTCAGGGTTTGATACCTTAAGAGCCTTACCGGCCCAGGTAAATTGCTGGCTGGAAACTTTGTTTAACACCGATACCAGATATCTAATTGGAATGAGAAACGACCCATCCTGAAAAATAACCGGTTTATAGATATTATAAATATCATCTCCGGATTTAATAAATGGCGAGAAAAGCGAATATTCGATGCTTATGCCGTTGAAATCAGTTTTGCCGCTTTTGGAAAGAAAGTCAATACTCTCGTTGCCACCCAGAAATTGTGCCAGCGAAGTCGCGCTGATATACGTATCGCCATCGATTTGGTATGAATCAAGCTCACTTTCTTTCCCGGCGGGTAGTTGCCCATAAGCCGGCGATATTGCAAGTGATGTAAAAATCAATAAAATAAGAATAAATTTCCGCATCTAACTTTTATACCCCTTAAAGGCAGGCATGTTTACCGACGGCGCTTGAATTCCCGCTCGATATCCCGCCTGGTTTCACGTTCTACGATTGCGGCTCGCTTATCGTACTGACGCTTGCCGCGCGCCACGGCTAATTCGACCTTGGCATACTTTCCCTTGAAGTAAAGCCTTAAAGGGATGAGTGTCAACCCTTTCTCGTCGGTGTAAGCGATGAGTTTGCGGATTTCGCGGTCATGTAGAAGCAGCTGGCGAGCCCGTTCCGGCTCGTGTCCGGCATATCCGGTTTTCTCATAGGGGGCAATATGCATATTATGAAGAATAACCCCATTAGCAGCCGCGGTCGCATACGAATCCTTGAGGGTGGCTTTACCGTCGCGAAGCGATTTTACTTCGCTGCCCAAAAGCGACAGCCCAGCCTCAAATGACTCCAGTATCTCATAGTCATGCCGGGCTTTGCGATTGGTGGCAACTACTTTAATGCCATCTTTTCCAGGCGGTACCGTATTCGTCATCACAAACCGCTTATACCACCTGATTTTAATTCGTTCAAGTATTTTTTTATCTTAGCGAAAAATCGCTATAAAAGAATATGTATATTTCTAAAACGCCAAAAAACTGATTCTCTGATAATTGCCTTAACCGGATATAGCCTTAAATATACTACCTAACCGAATGCGGTTCAACTTATTAGGCCGTTATTTCGGGAATTTGCCTAATCGCATTAATAAATAAAATTGACCCCAGTATGTTTAAATGCTAAATTTATGCAACCTTTTGTGGATAAAAGGGTATGAGTAGCATAGCTAAGCAGCTTACACAAAGGAGCCGTAATGTCTTTGTTTTCCGGAAAAAAGCCGAAGAAAGTCAAACAAAATCGGACATTTCTCGAGGTTTTATGGGATTATACCCAATCGCTGGGAGTAGCCTTGATACTTGCCTTAATGATCAAGGCATCGGTGGTTGAGGCTTATAAAATACCATCAGGCTCAATGGAGAAAACTCTTCTTGTCGGTGATTTTTTGCTGGCCAACAAATTCGTCTACGGAATGCGCCTGCCCATACCTTTTACGGATATCAGGCTGCCTGCCCTATCCGAACCTAAACCCGGCGATATAATCATCTTCAAATTCCCGGGTGATACCCGTCAAAATTATATCAAACGCTGTATCGCGGTTGAGGGTCAGAAAGTCAAAGTTGTCGATAAACAGGTTTATGTTGATGATAAACCTATCCCCTTGCCTCCGCACGGCCAGTATGCCGACGCTATCCATGACTATCCACACTCGGAAAATGGTCGTTGGATGGCCAAACCTGATGGATCCCAATATTGGGAGACTGATGGCAACCGCGACAATATGCCCGAAGTAACTGTCCCCAAAGGCATGCTCTTTATGATGGGAGATAATCGCGACAACTCAGCCGATTCGCGCTATTGGGGCTTTTTGGATCGCCGCTTAGTACAGGGCAAAGCGATGATGATCCATTGGTCCTGGCAAGCTTATGATCCGACCGACTCCGACGTGCATTTTCCCAGACCTCCGGAAATAGTCGCATCCAATCCTTTATCCATATTACAGAGCGTTGCTTTTAATATTTATCATCTTCCGGAACGCGTACGCTGGACTCGCATTGGAAACATAATTAAATAAATTTATTTTTAATAAATAATAATTACCGCCAGGATCTGCCCTGACGGTATTTTTATGGACTCATAGATCGGGTTCCAAATCCCTTGGACGAGAAATCCGACATAATCCTTTCCCCATAATTAAAAAATATTTATTGCCATAAACCTATTATTATGCAAGATTTACGGTATGAAATCGGCAGCCGCATTCGGGATAGGTTTAGGGAATAACCGCAACCCTCAAACGTATAGCAAATGGGAATCTATTGCTCGTGGGCAATGACAGCGGCGATATCGAGCATGTCAGGCAGGCCTTAGCGGGCGACGATAAAGCCTTCGAGCAATTGCTTTTATGTCACAGGCAGCGAATCCTGGGTATTTGTTTGCGCCTGTTGGGAGATAGGATTGAAGCTGAGGAAGCGGCACAAGAGAGCTTTGTAAAGATTTACTTTCATCTTAAGGACTTTGATCAGGCAAGAGACTTCGCCGCCTGGGCCGCCAGTGTTGCCATGAATGAATGCCGGGACAGGCTTCGCCGCCGGGTAAGACATAGCAAGGTTTTTCGGGAGGTAACCGAATTCGATTCAATACGGGAATCGGATACCGATGCAATTGAAAGCCAGGAGCGATTAATAAAAGTGGAAAAAGCGATCGAAACGCTGCCCTCCAAACTTAAGGAGGTCCTGGTGCTCAAAGCATATGGAAACTATGGCTATGACGAAATAGCCCAAATATTGAAAGTAAAAATCGGTACTGTTATGTCGCGGCTTTTCAGAGCGCGTCAAAAATTGACCGATATAATTAATAAGGATGATTTCATTTGAACGAATGCAGAAAAATAGATAAGCTTCTTTGGCTTTACCCCGATATTTCCTCGTCCGAATTGAATGATCTGGAGCGCCATCTAAATGATTGTCCCGATTGCCATCAGGCTTTCGAAACAATAAAGACGCTTGCCGAATCTTCTTTGAAAGATCAAAAGGCCCTGGCCGGTATCGATACCGCGGCCTTCGACGCCAGAGTGATGCGAAAAATCAGGGAGCAAAAGGCGCCTATATTCGTGCCTCAAAAACCTCCTGAAAAATATGCTCTACGCATGGCCTTATCATTTGCCCTGGCCGCTACGATTGTCATTTTCCTCGTTAAATCAGTCTCCGATCTTGGCGATCTTCGCTCTCCATCTTCGACTGCTCAAAATGGTGAACAGGATAAGTACAGGGTTTTGAATTTGGAACTCGGCCGCCAAGCCACATTACCGCCACAGGCTGCGGGCGAGATGCGGGCAGAGGCCACAAAAAAAGTAGAAAAAGCTAAGGATGTTCCAGCTACTAAAAGCGACAGTAAAAGTCTGGCAACTGTTCCGCCGGTTACCGCCGCTGATTCTTCTTTCACCTTATCGATGATGAAATCAGGCGCATCCGGATTTGTTGCTAATATTGCAGCTCCCGAGTCAGTTAGCATTGGCGATATTGTTCTGGCGGAAAATAATACCTCGGCCGATATACAACAGCAGTATCGGGCGTCTCGACCGGATTATTTCGCCGCTCCAGGCTCGCTACAGGTGGCGGAAGCGCAATCAAGTAACGTTGTTACCATCGAGAAGATGCCAATAGCGGTAAAAATGGTAAATCCCGAATATCCGGTCTGGGCCAGGAAGCAAGCCCTGTCCGGTACAGTTTTAATACTTGCCAGAGTTGAAATCGATGGTAGTATTAAGGATGTTCAGGTGGTCTCTTGTGACGCACCCGGGCTTGGATTTGAGGAGGCGGCGCTAAAAGCCGCTAAAGAGAGTGTCTTTATTCCGGCTTCCGCCAATGGATTAAATCTTCCGGTTTGGATAGAATACCCTGTTAAGTTCATTTGTAAAAGTCAATAATCGTGGAAAAGAATAAGGCCCCTTTTGGGGGCCTCGGTTGCGGTCTTAGTTTTTAAATATCTTCCGGAGGGGGTAAGAAGACACCTAATTTCCAAAACCGCTGAAAATTTTCCCTCTCAGAGAAGCATCCAATTATCATTCATTAATCTGAACAACCGGAAAAAAACCGGTTTTTTGATAACACTTCTCAAAGAGCCCGCATAATATATGCCTGCATATTTATGATTAACCCCTCCAAGCGAAAAGTCAAGGATTATTTTACTCTTTTTTGCCCTTGCCGTTGCCGTTGCCGGTGGAATTAATCTGGTCATGGAGCCATGTGGGACGGAATGCTTTTTTCATACGCTCAATTCGCGCAGGACTGACATCAGCCGTTCTTTCCTCCGGCCGACTTACTTCCTTCACCGAATCGATCTCTTTTGCTTCCGTCTCTATTTCTTGAGTTCTTTCAGACAATCTGGTCGCCTCCTTAATGACGCCATTTACTTCTATGGATTTAAGTGTTTTTCGATTATTGAATCCCCGAGGCTGCTACACTCCCTGCCCCAACGATTCTTGTAAGTTTCCCTGTTGCATCCCCTTATAAGGTTTGAGCTTCCCTTTTGGGGATTTCAGATTAATAGTATTTATAAATTACTTCTTACGAACCTTCTCCGATAAATGAGAATTATTAAGTAAATCCGTGCCTTTAGTTATCGGGGTTACTTTTCAGGCACAAACCCCTGAAGCCTGCCTTTTCGGCGCCCCTATTCCGTCTGCGAGAGCTTCTTGAAGAAAATCTGCTGTTATTGTGGCAGTTAACAGTACTTCTAACTGGCTTATACTAACAATACCAGCATAAGTTCGGTTCCAAATAACGAAGCTAATTCGGTTTTATAACAGCAACCGATCCCGATAAGTAGCATTTATATAATCCGAAATTTTGAATCAGCCGTTTAGCGAGGATCCCCTCCCGCCTATGTAGGCTACTTTCGGATGGCTCCGATAATAACTGCCATCTATCGGATTTCCAAGCCATACGCCAAAATCATGGTCCATGACTCAGATTGTTGCAAAGCATACCATACCTCGGTGATTATGGCAAGAAAAATCAACACTTTTTTTTATAAAAAGTGATATTATTTTCACAATCTTTAAAGAATTAAAATCCATCAATTTCGGGTATCTACCGGCTATTATTGGGCTTGAATATTATAACCCTCTAAGATTTGTTGTAAAGATTCGCTATACAGGTAATATATCGTCACCAAACCCCGGCAATTTAGCGTTCAGAAACGCAAACTCATGCCAATCGCCATTGTTGCTCCCTTGCTATGCGCTGGAGACGGCGATCCTGAATTGGCCAGGCCCAAATCAAAATTGTAGGCTCCAATCCGAAAACCAAAACCAACCGAATAACTCGATCCTTGATTGCCGCCGAGGGCCAGACCAGCCCGAAGCGGAAGAAGTTTCCATGGCGCATACTCTACACCGCTGGCAAATCGAGGTTTTATACTTACTCCAGGCCCGTTTTTAAGATTTTGCTCCCAATCGAAAGAACAGGCAACCCTGCGCCACTTTTTTGCCAATCCAAGTCGGATCGATCGCGTTAAATGCGTGGAAAAACTTCCTACGCTATATGATGTGTCGTCCGACGTCACCAATGAGTCGCTCTGCGCCCCGTCGAGCATAGCCTCAACCGTAAGAGGCTTCATATTAAACCACATTAAGTGTTCTTTATTGTCCTTATTCCAATCGATTTTGCTATAAGCATTCTGCCAGACAGCGGAGATAAACCAATTGTCCGAAAACCTGGCCGCAAGACCTAAGTCCGAGGAATATCCTCCCCCACCTCTTGAAGTACGATAAATCATCTGACCCGACCCGACAAAACCAGTATCGGTTGTAATCACACCACCATACGCACTGGTTATGCCACCAAAAGCCAGACCGCTGAGATAGTGAACGGTTCCTCCCGCAGATAACTCTCCCCCAGACCAACGGCGAACAGCCTGCCCATAAGATAGCGCGAAATCCCCGATACCATACGCCTCACCCCTTGTATCGCTAAGCGAAACATCATGCACTACGGCGTTCCCCAGAAGAAGCAACCGAAACGGGTCGCGATTCAGCGAAAAGCTTGTAATGCCAATTCCTTTGTAAGTCACGGCGAAGTTACCAATGGAGAAATTTAGTACTGAAGCTTGGGCTGCCAGGTCCAGGCCCAGACCATTAACGGGAATAGAATTTATTATCTCCTCTTTATCGGCTTCGGTTAGAAATTTCCCATTGTATCTGTTGTAATCGGCAATTGAGAAGCTGTTATTTTTCAGTCTCATCCCAACATTGAAAAAATTAATAGTGAACCCCTTGCCATCAGAAAAGCCCAGGTTCGCCGGATTCCAGGCGGGAGCATCGAGATCGCGGGCCAATGCAGTATAAGCTCCACCCATTCCTACCGCTCGCGGATCATTTTCCCCCGTTGCCCAGACTGAATTAGATATCGCAAAAATCAATATCATAAAGCAGGTAAGATTCAGCATTGATTTCATAGTGTCCCCTTATTCTCCACCGACTTTGATTTCCAATCTGGCCCTGGCCCCAACCCGAATATGATCTGCGCCGGTCACAACTACCCCAGCGGAAGGAGTCGGTAACAGCCTTATCCGTTCCCCAAAGAAAAGCGAATCGTTTGCAAAAAGTGCGATTGCATCGCTTCCAAGGGAATCGGATATGGTTGAATTTACCTCCTGATTAACAATTCCTCCGGAATCAGTTAGCCCGGCTGATAGTTGATACGGACCCAAAATAACTGTTCGAGGATCGTTAAGAAGTGTTGAATCGGAGGCTTGCCCCAGGTAAAAAGTCATTATGACACCAACCGGAAGGTGATTTTCGATATCAGCGAAAAATGTCCCGTAGCCAAGATCTCCCGGTTTAGAATTAAGATCAACTTTTGATATCTGGGGCTTGATACTCACTGTATCGCTTATCTCAAAAGCCAGGGCGGACCGAAACGCAACATCACCGCAGACATCGTCGTTACGCCTTAGCGATACTTTCTCATAATTAGGATTGATTATTCCCTGGCCCGAAATTATCAGATCAATTGGTGGCGGATCGAAAAATTGTGATAATTCGGCCTGGCTTGGAGCTAACGTGGTAATCGCCGGGAGTGCATCCGGCGCGCTCTTTCCGGCGACCAATCCAGTTAAATGCAGAGTCCTGCCACCGCCATCTATGTTTATTTCGGCATAGGCAGGAACCATACAGTTATTGCTCAAGATTAAGCTGAGATTGGGCATAGTCAGATGAGTCTGATCCAGACCATCGGGCAGATCGAGAGTCTGCGTAAAAGTATCGATTGTGATTGGAGCAGGTTTTATTCGACCGCTTAGTGATTCAAGAATTATTGGAGGAACATCGATATGGACTGTCAAGCTATCTGATGCCCTGAACGTATACTCCTGAGATCCTGATGATGGCACGGTACTAACCATACTGATAGTTACATTTTGCGTCTGAAGATTATCCTCGGGAGTAAAATTGTAACCAGCAAGATCAATTACAACCTCGGAGAATTCATGGGGCTCAAGCCTGCGATTTATCGAAAAGTCCAAGCCCTGAATTTTAAAATTTTGGGAATGCAGGGTAATATCAAATGGTACTTCGCAATGGTTTATAACATGAAGGAATAGATTGCCTTCGTAGATCACCGATGAGTAAACCTTGGTAGAATCCTGGATTTCATAATTTCCGGATTTTGTATGAGTAAACCCCGGGAGTTGCGCGCAGGCAGCCGATACGGTGATAATTGTTGGAAATGAAACCGTGGATTCAAGACGCTGCGAGCCGGCATTAAGGAGCAATCCGCCCGGCGTATGACCATGGCAAAGCATAGTAATCGAATTCGAAATTATCTGCCCCGAGATATCAACTTGTTGAGTTTCCGTTTCGAGATACGAGAGACCATTCTGATATGTTAAAACTCCAATTTGATGCTGATCGTTGTTATCGATTAAGGTGACTGTAAAAACATCGAGATTGATTTCAAGGGAATTATGAAAAGTAACATCAAGTAAACCTTGATCGATATGCGCCCAGGTGAAATTGCTGATAATTGGAAGCTGCTGCTCAATATCAAACGGAGCCGGCGGTACGAATCCCAAACCAACATCGACAATATCACTTAAGTTCGTAAATGAATTCACGTCAGGAGGCGATTCGATTTCCACAATTCCAACTGAATCTTTTATATCAAGATTATTCGCATCGAATCGCAGGCTCTGATCCACCTTGATTGTATCGAGGCTCCGAGTAAATTCGATAAACGGATTACCGCTATCGTCAAAGACAATATTATCGCTATGCATGTCGTTTAGGAGTTCACTTACGGTGAAAATTCGATTGGACAGAGGCAATTCCCAGTCCGTCATCCAGGTTGGGGCTTGCGGCTTTTTAATACCACAGCCGCTCGATAATATGTCAAATGCCAAAGCGAATATAAAAAGTAATAGCAGTAATTTAAACCTCGTCAATTTAAAACCTTGCATTATTCCTCCTACAGGTGCGATACGTCCAAATGAGAGGATGCAACCATCGTGCCCCGCCGCAACTATGGTTGCACTTAAAGACACTCTCCTAACCGATTGAGGAGCAATTGCATATACGAATGAGACAAGGGGCTTTGGGTGGAGCGGCCCGGGAGCCCAAGTTGAATCTATGGGAATCTTCCTATATGGATGGGAGACAGCCGACTTATTATATTGACAGATGGATAATTAGAGAATATTTTATGGATGAAGATAATTTACGTGGTGGGTGTAGCTCAGTTGGTT
>DOTU01000072.1 GCA_003520965.1 Candidatus Zixiibacteriota bacterium | reverse complement strand
CAATTTTGAGCGAGATTTTTGATATAGTCATCTCCACCTGCTCCCTTAGTTTTAACAAAGGTTAGGTTCCATACAGATCCTGGCGTGTAAGGCATATCTTCCGCGAACGTGGCAGCTGCGAAACAAAACAGCAACGCAACGGCAAGTAATGTGCAACGGATTTTCATAGTTCCTCCGGTTTAATGAAGTTATGAATTAAAGACTTCTATGCCATATGATAAACAATCAACGTTGTCATTAGCAAGTTAATACTTGAGAAGATATAATCGTATGGGTTTTGGTAGGCCTGAATCAATTACGCCTGAAATAGGAAATCGCCACTTAATGTTTTGGCCCTTTTCATGTTTCGCAACGGAACTTGTGAAATGGCTTAACGGTTATAGACAATTACTTGAATATTGATAACATTTTGGGGTCAAAAAAGTTGCCTCTTGAACACCATCGATTTGAGCAACATCTGTTAATGGAAATCAATCTACTTAGATTTCAATTAAAGGAGTATCGTTATGAAAGTAGCAAATGTTTGTCATGAATTGTTGGGAATAATTTTCCCACTTCTAATAATTTTATTATGGTTAATGCCAAATCACGGTATTGCTCAATCTGTGGAAACAATCGTTTTCGATCAATTCAACGATAATGCCCATGGATGGGTTCAAATTCAAGAGGCAACAATTAATATCTCCGATAGCTGTCTGCATTTTGATAACCACTCTGAACACCTGAGTTCCATATGGCAGATAGTCGAGAAAATCGAGAGAGGATTTTTTGTTTCGGCTATTACGACTCATACAGGTGGAGTTACCGATTGGGGATACGGCCTTAGTTTCGGCGGACGAGATTATGATAATGAATACTTTTTCCTAATCAGCGCTGATGGATCGTTCAATGTTGGCAAATTCGAGGGGGGTAAATGGTCCGACATATCTGAATGGACCGCCAGCGACGCAGTGAAGGTTGGTTCGAACGCTCAAAATCATTTGCTCGTAAAGGCGAAGAGCAATTGGGAGTTTTATATCAACGGCGTTAAAGTATATTCGATGCTGAGGGCGGAATCTTTCGGAGGTAATGCCGGCGTAGTTGTTGAAAACGAACAAGCGGTTGATTTCGACAGGTTCATGCTGGCGGAATATAAAGCGGGTGTTAGTGAAAACGAATTCTGCCGCAAATTTGGCGCGTTGGTCGATGATTTTGATAATAAATTCGCAAATGTTATAGGCGACAGCGTCGGAGCCGATGATAGTCTTTTTTTCGTTCGAAATGTAAAGAACCCTTTGCCCGGATTCAAAGATCAGATGTTTATGGATTACGGCAAAGGTTTGGGATTTTATGGCACTTATGGCTCATATGAATCCAGATCTGATGCTATAGATGCGATGCTCAGGCTTTGTGATTTGGTAAACTTGACCAGCACAGTATGCGATTTATACGATGGTGGTCATGACTTAGAGAACGGTGTCATTTCCGGACATACATGGCTTACTCTCGATCAGGTATCCGGGACAGATGGGCCATTCTCGAATCTCGTGGTTGGTGCGGTGATATCAGCTCCATCGGATTTGCATAATGATTGGCAGGTATCACTCAATATATTACCGTTAGGCGATAACAAATAATTTTGTAATTAGTTCGAAGGTCTGGCGCCCCCTACGGGGCCATAGAACTGGCGCCTGATTTTTTTGAGGAGATTGTAGCGCGGATTCCCCAATACCCGCAATTTCAGTTTGGCAAGTCGCAGGCGACCTGCGCTGTTCCCGATGGGAGTAAGACGATAAATAAAAAGGCCCTCTTGATTGAGGGCCTTCATATAACTCCCTGCGGCGTCCTATTTCAGCTCTTTTTAATTCGGAGGATTTTTTCTTTTAGATCCGGGATATCTTTAACCGCAGCTTCCCACGTCAACTCTAAATCCAACCCAAAATATTTGTGGATCAAAATATCACGCATACCCGAAATTTCTTTCCAGCGGATATCTTGATATTTCGATTTAATATCATCCGGGATATTTCTTACGGCTTCGCCAATAATTTCAATCCGTCTGATTACCGAATCCTGAAGCTGGGTGGAACCCATAAAATCGATTTTCGATTTGCCTTTTAGATATTGCTCTATAAGTTCGATAGATTCAAGAATATGCTCGACGAGTACGGAAGCGTCTTTCTTCATCAAATTACCACTTGCTCTCTCAAAATTCTATCCTTAAGTAAAGGATGAATGGAGCGATAAGTAACAACATCTACGCTTCTACCCAAAAGCTTTTCCAACTCCAATTTTAGGCCCGCCAGGTCCAATAAGCTTCTTCCTGGCTCAAATTCTACTAGGATATCGATATCGCTCTCTTGAGTAGCTTCTTCTCGAACAACCGACCCAAATAAGGCAGCTCTTGTAACTCCAAATTTTTGCAGAGTATTTCCGATGACAGCTTTTATCGTTTTGATATTCGATTGCATATTATTACCTCGAAAGTAAGATTACACTCGATTAGGGGATCATGTCAATAAAAAAAATCGCCCCGAATTTCTTCGAGGCGATTCATATAACTCCCGGCGGCGTCCTACTCTCCCACCCCTGCAGGGGGCAGTACCATCGGCGCTACGGGGCTTAACTGCCGTGTTCGGAATGGGAACGGGTGTTTCCCCCGCGCTATCGCTACCGGAAAAAATTTTCCTGGTGCTGTCAGGATTTTTCAAATCGGGCCTGCTCTTGCTTGTCGCAGGTGGAGCACTAGTAACTCCAACAGCCTTACAGGATTTTATTATCAAAGACCTTAGAGACTCTGACAACTAAATAGAATGTTGTGCATTTCAAGGGGAATTAAGGTTTCGTCAAGAATTTTAAGGTCAAGCCTCACGGCTTATTAGTATCGCTCGGCTACAGCCTTTACGGGCCTTCGACCTGCGACCTATCAACCTGGTAGTCTACCAGG
>DOTU01000105.1:2698-3144 GCA_003520965.1 Candidatus Zixiibacteriota bacterium | reverse complement strand
AGCAGCGCCGCCATGAACTCCACCGGATAATGCACTTTCAGATATGCCGTTTGATAAGCCACATACGCATAACAGGCCGAGTGAGCTTTTACAAATCCATACCGCCCGAATGTCTCGATCTGATCGAATATCTTCTCTGCTGTTTTCTTATCTATCTTCCGACCGGCCGCCCCTTCGATAAACTTTCCTTTTTGCTCCGCCATGACATCGGCTTGCTTTTTGCCCATCGCTTTGCGCAGAATATCGGCCTCGCCGAGCGTATATCCCCCAAGTTCGCGGGCGATCTTTAAAACCTGCTCCTGAAAAACGATTACGCCGTAAGTGTCTTTTAAAATCTCCTCTAAGATCGGATGAACATACTCTATCTCTTTCTTACCATGCTTGCACTCGATATAAACATCGATCATCTTGGCATCGAGCGGCCCGGGACGATAGAGCGCATTCAT
>DOTU01000105.1:0-2352 GCA_003520965.1 Candidatus Zixiibacteriota bacterium | reverse complement strand
TCGGCGCGCGTGAATAGCTTATATATTTCCAAATCGTCTAAGGCGATATGATCGATATCAACTACGGTTCCGGCATCGGCTAATAGCTTGAGGCAATCATCTATCACTGTCAACGTGCGCAGCCCAAGGAAATCCATCTTGAGCAGGCCAATCGCCTCCACCCCGTGCATATCATATTGAGTGGTGATCTCTTCTTTATTCGATCTATACAGCGGCGCATAATCCGTTATCGGGCCGGGAGCGATAACCACTCCTGCCGCGTGAGTCGAGGCGTGACGGGAGAGTCCTTCGAGCACTTTGGAGTACTCGATCAACTCTTTTATCTTCTCATCCTCATCATACTTTTTCTTAAGCTCCGGCTCAGCGACAAGCGCTTTTTCAAGAGTCATCTCCAGCTCCGCGGGGATAAGCTTGGCGATCGCGTCTACGTCGCCGTAGGGAAGCGACATCACCCGCCCCACATCGCGCACCGCCGCCCGAGCGGCCATCGATCCGAATGTGATAATCTGAACTACATTCTCGCGGCCATATTTGGCGGTCACGTACTCAATCACCTTATCCCGCCCACGGTCGGCGAAATCGATATCAATATCCGGCATGCTGATTCGCTCCGGATTCAGGAAACGCTCGAATAGCAAACCGTATTCAATCGGATTGAGACTGGTTATCCCCAGGCAGTAGCTTACAATCGATCCCGCCGCCGAACCTCTTCCGGGGCCGACTCGCACTCCAATACTGCGGGAGTAATCTATAAAATCTTTGACGATTAAAAAATACCCGGCGTACCCCATGCGGTTGATAACGCTGAGTTCAAAATTCAAACGTTCTCTGAGCTTATCCGTTATCTCACCATAACGTTTCTCCAGCCCTATATAACATTCATGCTTGAGATACTCCTCCAGCGTTTGGAATCCCTCCGGTAGAGGAAAACGCGGCACCTTATTCTTGTATAGCTCCAACTCCAGGCTGCACGATTCGGCAATCCTGAGCGAATTCTCTATTGCCTCCGGTGTGTCGGCGAACAGCGCGATCATCTCCTCCGGCGTTTTGAAATAGATTTGATCGGTGTTGTAATGCATCCGATCGGTATCTGTCAAAAGCTTGCCGGTCTGAATACATAGCAAAGCGTCATGCGCCTTGGAATGCTCTTGCTTCATATAGTGACAATCGTTGGTGGCAACCATTCGGATTCCCAACTTGCGCGCCAGTTCTTTTATCCCCTGCGCTACACTCTGTTCTTCCTCCAGGCCGTGATTTTGAAGTTCGAGATAATAATTCTCCTCTCCGAAAATCTCACGGTATTCCCGCGCCACCCGCTCGGCCTCATCGGGCCTTTGAAGCTGAATATTCTTGGCCACCTCACCCTGAAGGCAGGCCGAACAGGCGATCAGCCCCTCGTTGTGCGCTCTGAGAAGCTCCTTATCGATCCTCGGCTTGTGATAGAACCCCTCGATATACCCGGCGGTGGAAAGCTTGATTAGATTCCGATATCCAGTATGATTTTTGGCCAGCAGGATAAGATGAAACCCCGATTCAACCAGCCCCTTGACTCCCGCCTTCTTGAGTCTGCTTTCCGGAGCGACATAGGTTTCGATGCCGATTATCGGATTGACCTTCTGCTTCTTCGCTTTCTGATAAAACTCTATCGCCCCGAACATATTACCATGATCGGTGATTGCCAGTGACGGCATCTTCATTGTCACCGCCGCTTTGAGCATATCATCGATTCTGCAAGCGCCGTCGAGCAATGAATACTGGGTATGATTATGCAGATGAATAAACTGGGAACTCACTTGGTTTCCTCATGTTCATCGGGAGGATTTAAGAAACGTTCTATTTCATCCCTGCATGACGGGCACACTATATAATCGAACTTCTGATAAATCTGCTTCTCCAACTGTTCCTCCGTCATCTCTTCCATCTCTTCTTCTATCTTCCCCACCAACTCCGCCAGGCTCTCGCCGGTATCGCGGATATGCCCGTCAAAATGCGATAACAACTCCGCTTTCAGCCGATACGCCAACCCGCCCTTTTTGAATCTTTTGCCGCAACGTCTGCATCGCTGCTTTTCCTTTGATGCTACCATAACCCAATAATATCATCTGACGTTTCTCAATCAAGCCTTTTATTCCTTTCGCTCGTGCGGTCGGGTCCCCGAACCTGACCGCAACTGCTCACCTCGTGGTTGGCATACGTCCTCGTACGCCAACCTGCAAATTGCTCGCGCACAAGCTTTGCATCATTCACTTTGTATTATAACATTTTCGTAGGGGCACAATTTATTGTGCCCTTCTATATCTTTATTTTTGCGCAGCACCCTTCCTCGTCAGCTACATCCAACCCGTAACTCTG
>DOTU01000245.1 GCA_003520965.1 Candidatus Zixiibacteriota bacterium | reverse complement strand
AGAAATTTGACTTATACCGAAGTTTTCTGCCGCCATCATCGTTTTCCTGACTAAAATATCAGCTATGGCTTCCTGAAATGAGGCGGCGATATCTGAACAGTGCTCCTCGATAAAAGCCTTTGATTTATCGCGCGTGAAAACCGAAACGGCGGTTTTAAGTCCGGAAAAAGAAAACTCGAAGCTCTCCTTGCCCATCTGAGCTCGGGGAAATTTGATGTAATTCCGATTTGCTTCTTTGGCCGCCTTCTCTATCGCCGGGCCACCGGGATAACCAAGACCCAAATGCTTTGATATCTTATCGAATGCCTCGCCTGGCGCATCGTCTCTGGTTGCGCCTAACAACCGGTAGCGGCTCCAGTCTTCTACTAAATATAAGTTGGAATGGCCGCCGGAAGCCACTAAGGCGATATGCGGGGTGCGTAGAGTTTGATGTTCCAAATATCCGGCGAAAATATGTCCCTCAAGATGGTTAACGCCATAGTATGGAATCCCTCTGGCCAGATGCACCGATTTGACGAACGATAGTCCAACCAAAAGGCATCCCACCAGCCCTGGGCCGGATGTCACTGCCAAACCGTCGAGATCAGCCAGCCCTGCTTTTGCCTCCGAAAGCGCCTTATCTATGATTCCGACAAGCTCGGTTATATGAATTCTACTGGCTATTTCAGGTACTACCCCGCCATACCGCTCATGTATCTCCTGAGATAGGATTACATTTGACAATATTTCTCGGCCGTCCCGGACGATGCCGGCGGAGGTCTCGTCGCAGGAAGTCTCAATACCTAAAACTAACATAGGCTATGTCCTGGGTCTAACCGTAACTACAAACTTAATAGGGCCGATAAAAGTCAAGTTGCGGAAGCCGGAGGCGTCCACATCATGTAGGTTGGATGAGTTAATCGTATACTCATACTGCCCGGGCCGGGAGACAAAGGAAAGATCAATATAGGCTGTCAGGCCATCTGAAAGCATGAGTTGCAAAAGTTGCTTGCCGGTTGCCACTACTGAAATATCGGTGCTGGCCGGGGAGATATCCTGGACTCCGACATTATTACGCAATCCGATCGTTTGGATTTTTACGGGGAAGGTTTTTTCGTAAATCTTCTCGGTAGCGACATGAAACCACAACACCAGAGCCAAAAGGATGGCGATAATCTTCCATCCGAAATTGGAAAACAGTTTATCCCTTATGCTCAAGGCTGTTTTTCTGAATGTTTGATTAATTTACCCTTGGATACTTCGCCGTTGTCAATCCGGATATTGAAATTACAATCCGGATTGGAACAGACCCAGGCTTTGTAGCGGATCTCGGAGCCGTCCCGTCCATAATCTGACAGCGGCACCAGGATTCCTTTATCGCATTTTAGACATTTCGGATAGTTTTCCAATTCCTCTCCTCCCAGTGTAGTCCCAGCTATAATATTACAAATCAGGCAGTTGCTTGTCAATTAGGATTTGTCAGTCGCCAATCTATAATGCCATGGTTACGCAGGGATACAGGCATTTTTTATGGGAACTGTCATTATCCTATTGGTTTTGCTGTTTCCGTAAAGCTTCTTGATTGTTGCTTGATAAATCCTTATCAGGTTTCGCGGAAGCCACAGCTAACTTGTTTGAATGTCTTACATCACCAGATTCTGTTGCCCCAATCGAATTGTTTGTTTATTCCCTAATAGAAACCCGGCTTGCGCCGGTATTTGACTGTTGCATGACCCCAGATTTGCTTTTTAGATGCCTGAAGTATTACTTATTGCTTATTACCTCTTTCGTTTTCTAGGCATAAATAATGGGTCGGCCCATTTTTACGTAGGACCGACCCTGCCTAAAGTAGCCCCCGCTATTGGCTTATATGAAAAATGCCAGATTCGGCTGGCTTATTGACTTAAAATACCTTAGCATTGATCCGCTAAAAAACCCTCATGTAATAATTCAACAGCATATTACGGACACGGTAAAACGCTGTCAAGCAAATAATTTTTGGCGATATTACGGCTTCATTTGGCATAAATAATCTTCTTAGTCGCCTCATATTCCGCTGCAATCATTTTACAGTAATAAATACCCGGCGTGGTCGGTTGGCCATGATCATTCTGGGCATTCCAGATAACGGCATTGGTCCCTGCCGGCAGAACATCGTCAACCAGCATCTTCACTGTCCGGCCAGATTCGTCGACTATCTTAAGTTGCACCTTTTCAGTCTTGCAAATATCAAAACTCAATTTAGTCTGCGTGGAAAACTCCAACGGGTGCGGAAAGTGCAGATAATATCTTCGGGGAATTGGCGCCTGCTCCGGCCTGGTGCTATCCGGAATTATTTTGTATGAGGCTATCCCTGTCGATTCTGCCCACATCTCACAAACCTGCATCTCGTCGCCATCGATATAAATATCAGATGGATAAAATAGGCGGCCCAATTGTTCGGGACCGATATTCTGATAAAAGAGAAACATGGAATCGGAGAAAACAACAATGCTGTTAAGCGGATAATCGGCCACATAGATATTACCGTGCCAATCAGTATCGAGAGCTGTCAGCTTAGGGGAAGGATGTCGTTGAGTGGGGGCTGTCCTGGAATCCAATAATCGAATACTGTCTAAGGCACTTAATTCCGCCACGATCCCATTCCCATGGAAATTTTTACTTCCATAATCACAAATATAAATCTTGTTTTCTTTTCTGTATGATGCAGCTATCCCGCTAGGAGCGATTACCTCGGAATGGCTCCAATTGCCAAACATGAATGATGTCTCCAGTTGGCCATCACGCGAAAAGCGAATTACCGAATAAGGCTCGAAATCGGTTACGAAGATTTTATCGTTGGTTGGATCGGAATCGTTCTTATCGGCATATTCTATCGAAGCGGGGTCATGCAGGATGTTCTCTCCGAAAGATTCAACCATGGTCAGAGAATCAGTGGCCAGGTCATAACGAAATTTAATCACCTTATGATTTCCGCGATCCAAAACGAAGATAAAATCCTTATCTGGATCATAATATGAGCCACAGGATGTCACGACGACATCAGCCGGCGTGCCCAGAATAAACTTTGATGCGTCCGCACCCGGCGTCAACTCGGGATAGCCATGGTAGGTTATAAATCGTCCATATTCCCTGATATCAATAGGACGTCTCCTGCCGACGATTTGTTCCTCCCTAAACAAGAGAAGACGGCTGAGATCCGGATCGCAGAAGATATATATGTATTGATCGCCGGTGGGTTTATCGAGCTTCACCAAAGCGCCACCCCTGAGCGTACCGGGCGAAAGCAGCTTGCAATATTGCCCGAAATGACGCCATCCCATGTGACCTGGCCCAAACGCGCCCATGACTTCCATAGGAACCAAACGCGCACCTGGGGAATCCATAAAGGCCATTGCCTTAGGAAACAGCAAAAGCATAAGGACAATTATTAGGCCCACTCTTTTGGTAGATATCAAAGAGCGCAAACTCAATTGATTATTGAACAGGTTTAAAAGCATTAAGTTATCGATTTCGTCGGACAAAATTTTTAGCCGCTATAAAATATTATACGCGGCTAAAAGATAAAGGCAAGGGATATTTTTGACTATTTTAT
>DOTU01000091.1:415-7882 GCA_003520965.1 Candidatus Zixiibacteriota bacterium | reverse complement strand
TTCTGCCCCAGAAATCAACCCGGCAAGGGGGTTGTATCGGGACATTATCTGCTATTAAAATCAGAACCAACTGTTGCCGAGGTCATCGCCGCTATCGATCGTGAAAAGGATTTTACCGAGGTAGTCTTCTGCGGCCTGGGCGAGCCAACCCTGCGTCTTAAGGAGCTTCTGGAAATCGCCCGCGCTATGAAAGCGCGTGATTATCCCATCCGCCTCGATACCAACGGCCACGGCAGTCTGATAAACAAAACCGATCTCCCGGTTCAACTTGTTGGTTTGGTCGATAAGGTCTCGGTCAGTCTTAATACCCCGGATGCTTGTACTTATGTCAAGCTCTGTCAACCGGATAGGGGGAAGGAATCGTACGAGGCTATGCTCAAGTTCATTCGTGGCTGCGTAGCCAATCATATCGCTACCGACGCCTCCGTTGTCGACCTCCCCGGAGTAGATATTGAGGCCTGCCGCAAATTGGCGATATCTCTTGGAGCCAACTTCCGGGCAAGGCATTATGTGGCGGACGATGAAGTATAACCCAGGAATTACTAATGCCCGCCCCTAAAAAACGATTCGGCCAAAACTTCCTGACCGACCCGCGCAAAGCCGATTCTCTGGTCAATGCCCTGAATATCCGGCCAGGAGAGGCTGTTCTTGAGGTTGGACCAGGGACCGGTATTCTTACCGAGCGTATCTTGAAAGCCGGAGCTAACTTAACCGCCGTGGAACTGGACCGCGAGTTAATCTCCGATCTCGAAAACCGCTTTGGCGGAGGCCCCAATTTCCGTCTCATCGAAAGGGATATCATCAAAGTCAACCCACGCGAGCTTGGTTTTGATAAACTGAAAGTTATCGGAAATCTGCCCTACAATATCAGCGGAGCGATTGTCGAATGGTTCATCGAATATCATAATGTAATCGAGATCGCGGTTATTACTGTTCAAAAGGAGGTGGCCGCGCGTCTCAAGGCCAGCCCCAACAGCCGCGACTATGGCGCTCTATCTATCATGGCCCAATCGTTTTTTGATATCAAGCGGCTGTTCGATATTCCGCCGGGCTGCTTCTCGCCCAAGCCCAAGGTCTTCTCAACAGTCCTTTCTTTGATGCCAGATAAAAAGATAGGGGAGATCGATTACCCATTTTTCCGGGATTTTGTGCGGGCCTGTTTTTCCCAGAAACGGAAAAAACTGGTAAATTCACTGGTTGCCAGAGGCTCGGAAGTTGCTGGTAAGGAATTTGGCAAAACGCAGATTGAAAATTATCTTGCGACTCTTGGTAAAAAGGACGATATAAGAGCGGAGCAGTTGACATTGAGGGATTTTCTGGAACTATACAATTTGACCAGAGATTAAAATGAGATGGCCTTCAAACCGCTACCTATTTGCTATCATCATTCTCATAGTATCAACCGCCCGGGCTGATATCAAACTCGATTTCAACCGTAATAATCAAACATACAACTGGCTGACCTCATTTAACCATGCCTTCCAGCAACAGGGTTTTAAGCTTATCACTTCATTTAATGGCGAATCGAACCTTATCAAGGGGCAGACAAACCGTTGGCAGGAGAATGCAGCCGCAAATGTTGAATCCGAAAAATCGATAATCGGTCCGTTAAGCTTGGTTACAACTGCCGAGTATAATGTCAACGGACTTGACCGAAGGAGGGTCCTCTCAATAGGTTTAGCCACCGGCCTTGCCTATCGTCCCTGGGAATTTTTCAAATTGACCCCCTTGGTTCGGGTGGATCATATCAAACGCTCAGATCCGGATATGCACAAAAGCGATCAGGGGGCCGGCTATGGAATCGAAAGCGCCATAAATCCCGGGAATCTATATGGAGTAAAACTTGACGCCAATTTTTCATTTGATCGGCGGAAGTTATCAAATATCCCATCGGATGAGGGTAAGTATTCGGTGAATGCTTACCGAAGCTTTTTCGGCTCTGATACTGTTTGGGCCGCTTTTAAAGGGCTTGAGGCGGCCAAAAAATATTACGGAGCATCGACAGAAGGGGGGAGCATTATCAAACAAATTCGCCAGGAAAGGCAGGGGGATTTTGCGGCGGCTATGACCCTGCCGGCCAATCTGCACTTGCGAGTTGACGGTAATGCCAGGCTTTCTCGCTATCTCTATCGTTATACCGGCCTTGAGGATGCCAATTTGCCACAGCGTGATAATTACGGACAGGGGGGAGGTTATAAAGGCAGCCTTAAGGGGGAGATCCAGGGTCTTGCCAGCGGAATCGTAGGGTATGCCTGGAGCAAGTCAAATCAGGATTTCCAAAAGGCTGATCTGGATCAAAAGATTGAACTCGGAGAGCTCTCCTTTCAGGGGAAATTAAGAATCTCTTCGTATGATTCGCTTTATACTGATCTGCTTTTTGGAGTAACTTCATATTCCAACCCCAGTATCAATTCCAATCGTGAGGATCGCGATCAACAATCGTTTGTACTCAATGGACGGTTCAATCATATCTTCAACCCATATTTCTCCGTTGGGCTGACCGGAGGGGTTAACAGTTTCCATCAGATTTATGTTTCCGGCGTTCAATCCGCCAACAACAATCAGAATAATACCTATATTCTGGCTCCTTTTGCCAGCTGGAAACCGTTCGGGCCGTTTGCCTTAGTTCAAAGTTTTGAAATTCAAGCCAATTACATTACTTTCGATTTTGATCGTGCCTCCAAAGCTCCTACCAGAAATAGAATTTTCAGGCGGGCTACCTCAAAAACGGAATGGAAATTAACAATTTCAGACCGGCTTTCCTGGGTACAATCCTACCTTTATCGTTATGAAGATTATGGCCAGCTTTTCTGGAACGACGGATGGCAACAAGCCCTGAGCTGGGATCGCCGTAGAAATGGCCTGGAGACAAAGCTTGTCTACGCACCGGATCATATCTTCCAGATAGCTCCGTTTTTTTCATGGGAGAAAACTAACGATTACAATCATGATATTACCGGCAATTCTCAGGAGGAAACCATCACCGAGCTTCGCTATCTGGCCGACGAGCAGGTTAAAATGCTATTCGATATTGAGCTTATCTTCAACTGGAATCATGTTCGGCGGACTAGGATTGATTTTTCGCATCGGATAAGAACCTTCCTGCAGCGGCCCAAAGAGAATAGCGATTACGCCACAGTCAGTATGGAGTATCTGTTTTGAATAAACATGTTTTCATTTTGGCCATGTGCGCAGTCATGATTGCCGGTTGTGCCAAGAATCCTTTTTCGACCAGAGGAACGGAGCCTCCTATTGGCGCCGCCGGCACCTGGGAGACTCCGCATTCGCCGGAGGCAGTCGTTGGAAACCTTCTCAACGCTTACAATGAGCATGTGATCTCAAATTATCAACTCTGTTTTAGCGATTCATTCCTGTTTTCATCGCCCGAAGATTCGATTGACGCCACAGCCGGAGGACGGCCTTATCTTTTCCTCGATTGGAATAAGCAGACTGAGGTTTCGGTATCGACCAGTATTTTCATAACCTTCTCAAATTCAGATACCATGAAACAATACCTTATACTTTATCCAGCCTCCGGTCATGTTGACCAAATCAATTACACCGATGCTATTTTATATCGCGATTATTCGATTCAAACAGTGATGACACATGCTGGTATTCCCGATACCACTAACTACCACGGGCAGGCCACATTCCATCTGATTCAAGAGACACTCAGTTGGTGGACTATCCAATGGTGGGAGGACCTTCCGGCTCAATCCGGGGCGTTAGATTGGGGCGATTTCAAGGCGGAGTACAGGCAATGAGACGATTTTTTGTCATATCGTTTATCTTTCTTTCGGCTGTTTACTGCTCGAACCCCTTTGCCCCGCCCAGGGCTGGCCGAGGCTCCCTGGCGCCGATTCTACCACAGAACTGCGCTACCTGTCCCGATGAGGTAAATGCCGCCAATGTCCTCTCAAATTTCAAATATGCTTATGAAAACCGTGATATAGATATTTATGAAAATTGTCTGGACCATGATTTCATTTTCGTGTACACTGATCAAGATCGCGAGGGACAGATTGAGACAGTGGAAATTCCTCGCGATGGCTCTTCCGGGGATATTTACCGTACTACCGGGTTATTTGACGCTTTCAGCGAGATTCGTCTCGATACTTGGGTTCCGGCCAGGCAAGATTCCGAGGCTGTAACAACTCCGGAGCACCCCGGAGAAATTTGGGAGGTATGGCTGGTGACTTTTTACCTCTCATTGAGGGATCTCACCGGAGCTTACAGCTACCAGCAATTTGAGGCCAGTGGGATGGCCTTATTTAAGATCAGAAAGTCGCCTGACGGTTATTGGAGGATCGTCAGGTGGGAGGATCATTCCTTTAGCCGATAGGATAGCATGGATTATCGTCCAAGGATAAGCAGACAGGATAGGCGGCGCGGCGGGCTGCCGTTACGAGGGATAGCAATTGTAGTTATCTTACTTGCGTTGGGGGTACTGATTTACTTCCGATTTCAAATTCCCAAGCCCCAGCTCAAACCTGTCCCGATAGTTGTGAATAAACTAATTCCTCCCGCAAACCTCACGGCCATTGCAGATTCTCTGATCCTTGGCTGTTGCCGCAGTTTTAGTCTAACCGATAGCATACTCCAAGATTCGACTCTCAGTCAGTTTTCGGGTCCGATTTTTCATCGCTTTCGCCAGGGATGGCCGACAGAGCTACCGTTTCTCGCCTTTGCCCAAAGGCTGAGCGGTATGGCTAGCGAAAGGAATCTTCAATGCGATTGCCAGGAGTCATCAAAGCAGGGCTGGCTTGACTGTACGTTAAGGGCAGGCCAGATAAATGGCGCCAAAGTAATTCTCGATTCCGGCCGGAATACCAATCTGGCAGGCCGCGAACTGGCGATTGTCTTTGATCACCTTGGTAGCATGAAAATGGATGATATAATTAAACTTATCCGAAGTGGCGTGGTTTTTTCCTATTTGGGTAGTGATGATTTTTATCCAACGGGCGATTTGGCCAAACTATTTTCGCGGGGCAACATCACCTCAATTTTAGAAATATCCGCGGATAACGCCGGCTTAAAAAAATTGGGTCAAACGAGCCACTCGGCCAAAACAGAGAGCAAGAAAAAAAGTTCGAAATCAGTAAATAAGTTGTTATCAAGTGGGATGTTATCTTATCATCCAGACGCTAAAGCAATCACTTTTTCATCTGGAAACGATGCCTCAGCTATCAAGGCAGCACTGAATATTGCCCGCCGTGCAAAATTATCTTATGTTTGCTTGAATTATGAACTTAGTTTACCCGATAAATTGGCGATTGAATCGAAAATTGGGGTGTTGAGTCTGACTCTCCAGAAATCCGATAAGACCTTGGCACAGTTTAAGTTTGATTTAATCAGCCAGCTTCTTTCCAAAGATTCGCCGCATCAAATAGCCATTTGCCTTGATGCTTCAAAGACCGACGCCGATGAGCTTGTCACGTTAAAAATAATGCTCGACAGAATTGGTGTTAAATTTAAGCCATTTATGAAATTAGCGAAAAAATTTGATGCCTCATAAAGGGTCTATTAGAAGCTGGCAGAATCCTGCTTCCTTTAGATCGGGGAGCTTTCGCTGGATAAAAGTTTCATCATTGAGCCAGGCTTGGAATCGCCCTGCCAGCTGCTGTCCGGTTAATTCCTCGAGCCACTTGATTTCAAAATAATCTACAGAAATCGTGCCAATCACAGCATTTTTCAGCTTCAGACAGAACCTGACTTGCATATTTATTTTTTCGGAAGTCTATGATTTTTCTTGACAGATTATTTTGCCAAATTATATTAATTACGTAGTTAGCTTATTTTATCCCTTGGGGTTTTGGGAAATCAGGAAAAGCCGAAAGGCAAACCCCCGGGTTCTTCAAGAGAGATCTTCAACTTAAGAGTAATCGGTAAAGTGCGCCTGAGCGCCAATTCTCAGGGAGTAAAACTATTTTATTGAAAAAGATTTTTAATGCAAAGTAACAGGGCACTAAAGGTTATATCCTATGAAAATTGATACCAGATCAGCGCTGGCGGCTTTGGTTTTTTGCCTATTTGCTTTTTTCTTCTTAGTCGCCGATTCGTCTTTCGCTTACTATCACCCACCGGCAAATGTTCCGCCCGGTCCACCTCCCAATTATAATCAAGTTGACACCTCGTATTTTATGGGGGTTCCTACTTTGCCCGGGGTCAATGCTGATTCCGGCGGTTATTATATTTGGGTGGATAATACCAGCGCCTGGAATATAGCCTTCCGCATCTTTAAAACTACCGGTGGTGACGAAAATTATCATGGCAGCGTTCTGGCATCAATGAGTTCTCCCCCTACTCCCGGGGTTAACGTATTTGCCACAAATTTCGAGATATACGGCGATACCGCCAATTCCTACTGTTATAAGCAAAATGATCGCTGGGGATGGTATCAGTGGGATGCCAATCTTTATGAGATTTGGTGGGACGTATCCACCAGATACACCTCACGTCAGTATGATTCTACTGATGTTTTAAAAATTTGCATTCGTGGTTGCGCTATTGATTTTAATGTCTGGTCTGATGATTGGGATGGCAGGCATTTTGATGCCGATAATGTTTTTTTGGGAGCATCCCGTCTGAGGCTTTCCCGGGTACCGGGATTTTCCGATACCTATTCTGGGATTTCCGATCCCTACGCGTCTACCGGGCATAGCGGCGACAGGAATTGTTCAGCGTATACTCGTCATCCTGGAAGTGGCAGTAGTTATAATAAATATGGTTTAATCAGCCTTAATCAAGAATATCCTTGCGACCGTGTCCTTTGCGGTTATGGGTCGCGATTTGGCGGAGCATTCACCTATGAAGGAAACGGCTTAGAATTTTCGGCCGGCTGTGTATATAATCCATGCCAGGGTAACAACGCTCCCGTATTACAGCCACCATACAGCTATAATACATTTCAATGTACTCCGATTCCATTTAGTTTTGATGTCGATTATTTTGACGATGGTAATTTTGATCATTTTGAAAAGCTGAGCGGTCCCGGGACTATTAACAGTTCTACTGGTGTGGTTACTTTCACCCCTGGTCCAGCAACTCAAAGTTATACATTTAGGATAATGGGAACTGACATTTGTGGTGCCTCCGATACCGCAGACTATGCCGTTAATATCCAGATCGATAGCCCTCCAGTGGTTAGCTGCCCGGGCCATGGATTATTACTATGCGATATCAATATGACACTTTGCAGCCTAAGCCCTGTAAACTTGCCGGGATTTACATGGTATGACGCTGATAATAATATTACTTCTGTTACGGCTATAGGGGGTACACTTCACGGTGATACGATGACCTTTACCCCGGTTGTAGGTACAAATACTTTAGAGGTTATCGCCCGCGATGCTTGCGGCCTCGCTGATACCTGTATAACATTGGTTGGGGTTAGTCTCAACAGCCGTCCCGACGCAGTCAGCCCAGCTAACTCTAACCAGTTCGTCTGTGCTCTGACTGAGATCA
>DOTU01000091.1:0-178 GCA_003520965.1 Candidatus Zixiibacteriota bacterium | reverse complement strand
CTCTGACTGAGATCAGATTACCTGGTTTTTCGGCGACTGATGTTGATGGCAATCTCTCCACCAAGGTTCTGACCGGTGGAGTTCTGCATGGAGATACCGCTTACTTCACGCCGGTGGTTGGAGCCAATACACTCAGACTCGTAGGCACCGATGCTTGTGGCTTAACCGATACATCAAC
>DOTU01000200.1 GCA_003520965.1 Candidatus Zixiibacteriota bacterium | reverse complement strand
AGGTCAGGCGACCTGACAGCACGGGAAATCACTTAGCGTGCCGTCAGGTGGCCTCACCTGACGGCATAATCAATTCTTCAAAAATAATTACTCTTGATCTATCATGATTATCAAGTTCCTGACTACTCCCGCTGTCAGGTCAGGCGACCTGACAGCACGAAATGCAGATAAAAATACCGAGGTCTCTAATCGAAACCTCGGACCCAACAACTCATAACTCAGTACTCTCAATACGGTGAGCCATGATGGATATCCAGTAGCTCAAAGCGGGCAAAATCCTTAACAAACGCCAGGCTGACCATTCCCGTAGGGCCGTTTCTCTGCTTGCCGATGATAATCTCGGCCACACTGCCGGGAAGGTTATCTGGAGTATACTCTTCTTCTTCCTTGGCCTGAGTTGGAGGCCGATGAATAAATATTACCATGTCGGCATCCTGCTCAATAGCGCCCGATTCGCGCAGATCGGAAAGCTTGGGACGAGCTGACGGGCCTCTCATCTCAATCTGACGCGATAACTGCGAAAGGGCGATCACCGGTATCTTAAGCTCTCTGGCCAATGATTTTAGCGATTGCGATATGTATGATATCTCCTGCTGACGGCTCTCCGTGTTTTTCTGGCCTTTCACCAGTTGAAGGTAATCAACTATAAGCAATCCAATATCGTGCCGATGCTTCATTCGTCGGGCCTTGGCGCGAATTTCAAGCACGCTTAAGGTGGCGCTATCGTCAAGATAAATCGGAGCCTCAGAAAGAGGCCCGGCTGCGATAGAGAGATTTGTCCATTGGTGATCGGCCAACCGCCCGGTTTTCATGTGATGCGCTGATATCCTGGCCCGGCTGCAAAGAAGTCTCTGGGCAAGCTGCTCTTTCGACATTTCCAGCGAGAATATACAAACAGGTGTTCCTTTTTCAATGGCCACATAATCGGCGATATTCAAGGCAAATGCGGTTTTCCCCATCGACGGTCTGGCCGCGATAATGATCAACTCCGACGGCTGGAACCCCGATGTCATCTCGTCGAGATTGGGATAACCGCTAGGTACACCCGTGATATAGCCAGCCCGATTGGAGTACTCCTCGATCTGATGCAAAGCGGTTTCGAGGATTGGACGGAGATGATAAATTTCGCCTTTTAATGAATCCTCTTTGATTGTAAATATCCGCGATTCGGCATAATCTAAAAGATTATCGGCCTCAATCGTTGTATCGTAGCTTCGGTTGATAATATCGCTGCAATTATTAATAAGCTGATTCTTGACCGCGGCTTCGAGCACCAGACGGCAGTGATCCTCGATATTGGAGAATGTTACCACTGAATCGGTCAAATCCATCAGGTAGCGCCGTCCGCCAATCTCATCGAGCAACCCCTGATTTGATAACTCCGCTGAGACGGTGATCAGGTCGACAGCGCTTGACGATTCATAGAGCTTTCTAATCGAGCCAAAAATCCTGCGATGTTTTGGTACGTAGAAATACTCCTCTTTGATCATTTCCATGGCTACATGAAGCGCTTCACTATGCTGCAAAACAGCTCCGAGAACCGATTGCTCGGCCTCGATAGCCTGCGGAGGTATTCGTTGATCTGCCAATTCTAATTCCTATCCTGAGAATCGTTCTTATTCTGCTTCTCGCATTTTAGTTACTTCGGCTAAAAGTTTTCGAAGGTCTTCCATTGTTGGTTCCATATATCCCATGGAACGTAATATTGCTGCCGGATGATAGGTCACCATCAGCTTGATTCCCTGATAATCGAACCAGCGTTTGCGCATATCGCCTAAATTCATCTTGGTTTGAAGAAGTGTTTGCCCAGCAATTCGGCCGAGAGCGCAGAGTACTTTTGGTTTAATATATTTGATCTGCATATGCAAATATGGTTCGCACGGCTCAACCTCGTCGGGCAACGGATCGCGGTTTCCTGGCGGACGATGTTTTATCACGTTGGTGATATAGACCTCATCGCGGCTGATACCGACATCAACTAGCATCTTATCGAGAAGCTTTCCTGCCCGTCCAACAAACGGCTTGCCTTGCATATCCTCGTCAGCGCCTGGCGCCTCTCCAACAAACATGATATCGGCATTGGAGTTGCCCGTGCCGAAAACCAACTTGTTGGCCCCTTTCCAGAGCGTGCAGCGCTGGCAATCGGCGATTGTTTTTTCAAGCTGCGCAAGGTTTTTGGATTCGGAAAAGCGCTCGATCGATAACGCCCTTACTTTCGCTTGCGCTTTTGGACGCGAATCAAACGGCATGTAAACCTCATTGTATCCCAGGTCTATCTGTTGCTGTATATATTTTTCGAATTCACCTTTTGTTTTTTGGGACATCACGTTTTCTCAATTTTATCGATTCCTCAATGATTCTGATCGCCACGTCGAATTTAGGAAGCTTCTCCAGTTTCACCGGTTTTCCCTGGCGAGTTAGTATTGTTACCCGGTTATAATCGGAGCCAAACCCAACCCCTTCCTCTGAGGGATTGTTGGCCACGATCATATCGAGCCTTTTATCCCGAAGCTTATCAAATGCGCGCGCTTCGAGATTTTCGATCTCAAGTGCAAAGCCCACCACGATCTGCGGCCTGTTTTTTCCCAGCGATTTAAGTATATCCGGATTTGGATGCAATACAAGTTTAAGACCTTGTTCAGTTCTTTTAATCTTTTGTTTCTGAAAACTGGCCGGTTTGAAATCGGAAACCGCCGCCGCCATATAAAGATAGTCTGCCCCTATACAGAATCTTTCAATCTCGCTCTGCATTTGCGACGCCGTTTCAACCCTGATTATGTTGACTCCCGGCGGGACAGGTATATTTGACGGTCCTGAAATAAGGGTAACATCAGCCCCAAAACCGATAGCGGCCTCGGCCAAAGCATAGCCCATCTTACCGGATGAATAATTGGAAATATACCTTACGGGGTCAAGCGGCTCACGGGTCGGCCCGGCGCCGACAACAACTCTCTTGCCCTTAAGATCATTTCTGCCGAGCAGGATTTGACGAGTCTTTGAGAAAATAACCGCCGGATCGCTCATCCGCCCTGTGGCAGTAATCAGCGTTGCTAAATGGCCAACTTCGGGGCCAATAAAATTAACACCGATTGATTTTAGATAGGCGATATTTTTCTGTACGGCCTTGTTATTATACATCTTTACATTCATGGCCGGAGCTAAAAGGATCGGGCCTGAAAAAGCCATCGCCTGAGTGGAGAGAACCTCATCGGCGATACCGCCCGCCATTTTGCCAATTACATTTGCGGTGCAGGGAGCAATAACCATGATATTTCCCCAATCAGCCCAATTAACATGCTCCAGAGAATAAAGTTTGGGCTCGAATACACTTGTTGAGACCTCTTCAGCCCCAAGCGACTGAAAAGTTAGCGGTGTCACAAACTCTTGCGCCGCCTCCGTCATAATGACCCGTACTCTGGCTTCCGCTTTAACAAAGAGGCGCAGCAGTTCGCAAGCCTTGTAGGCGCCAATGCCGCCGCTTACACCGAGTAGTATGTTCTTTCCTTTAATCGACATTTGCCCCTTCAGGTTATTGGTTGTGTGCTGATAGAATTAAGCGGGAATCCTTACCAGAGGCAAGGAATATTTATAAACAAGTTTTCCACCGGAGACGAGGCTATAGGCATCTTGATTTGACCCAAGCTGCCTACCCTATATCTTTCGATACCTCGACTGTCGAATCCGCGGCGTAGGTAACCTCAAAACCTAACTTCTTAAAAACAGAGATCATTGGACGATTATCTGTCGTTGTCACCGCAACCATTTTGCGAAGCTTCCATTTGCGGGCTATTTCCAGGCAATATTCAGTAAGGATTTTCCCAAGCTCTTTCTGCTGCCAGGCGTCGGCGATTAAAACTGCATATTCCACGCTCTCATGATCCGGATCGGCGATCAGCCGTCCCACACCGATTAGTTTCCGTCCATCGC
>DOTU01000021.1 GCA_003520965.1 Candidatus Zixiibacteriota bacterium | reverse complement strand
CGGAGGCCACCAGGTTTTCGCCATCTCCGCAACCGACAACCAGAGGCGAGCCGGATCGAGCGGCCACCATGACTTCAGGGTTGTCTGTGCAGATAACTACGATTCCATAAGTCCCCTCAACCTGGGTCAANNATCATATCGAGGCTCCAGGAGATCTCCTGGAGATGCGGAGAAACTACCACGTCGTTCAGAGTGGTAATGGAAAACCCTTTCGGAGTTATCTCGGCTAACTCACCATCTTCAAGATAAACTACCCGGTTGGTGTGCCGAAGCAAAGCGGCCACGTCGGAGGCCACCAGGTTTTCGCCATCGCCGCTACCAATGACCAAAGGCGAGCCGGATCGAGCGGCGACCATGATCTCGGGGTTATCCGTGGAGATGACCGCGATTCCATAGGTCCCCTCGACCTGGGTTAACGCGTGGCGTACGGCTTGAAGAAGATTACCGTCATAATATTCCTCGATCAGATGCGCCAAAATTTCGGTATCGGTATCCGTTTTGAATATATGGCCCTGCTGTTTTAGGACCTCTTTCAAGGCAGAATAGTTTTCGATAATACCGTTATGGACGACGGCGATCTTGCCGGACATGCCAGTATGTGGATGAGCGTTGAGATTGGTTGGTTCGCCATGGGTGGCCCAACGGGTATGTGCGATTCCGGTTGTCGCTTTGAAATCACAGTCTTTTAGTTTTTCGGCCAGAACCGCAATCTTACCGGCGTTTTTCTGAATGACCATTCCGCCATTCTCGATAAGCGCTACGCCCGCGGAATCGTAACCTCTATATTCGAGTCGCTGAAGGCCCTCCATTAAAAGCGGATAAGCTTTTCTCGGCCCGACATAACCCACAATACCGCACATTTACTACCTCCTATACTCCTATAAAACAGATTCGATGGCCGCTATCAGACGCTTTGCTTCTTTCGGATCTTCGGCTTCGGCCATTAGACGTGCAATCGGCTCAGTGTTAGATGCTCTGATTTGCACCCACCAGTTATCGCCGGATATCTTGATTCCATCCAGTCGGTCAATCTTTGAACCAGGGAAAACTTTCGCAATCGCTTTTACTTTTCTTTCGATATCCTTACGAGTGCCGCTAACCTTTGTTTTAAGCATGGAATAGCGGGGAAGTTCCCCGGCAATCTGGCTTATCGTCCTGGGGATCGATGTCAGATACTGTAAAATAACTGCTGCTGCCAGGAATCCGTCTCGTCCCCAATGTAAATCCGGGTAGATCAAGCCGCCGTTACCCTCGCCGCCGGCAACCCCCTTTACCCGCATAAGCTTCTCGGTGACATTCCGTTCTCCAACTCTGGTGCGGTATATCTTTGTTCCGGCTTCGCGGGCGACAAAGTCGTTTAGAAGCGAACTTGAGACATTAACCGCAATTGGCCCTTTCTTATGCTGTAAGATATATCGGCATCCCAGAGCCAGGGTATACTCCTCGCCCAAAGGCTTTCCTGTTTCATCTACAATAGCCAAACGGTCGGAATCGGGATCGAATGCAAAACCGATATCGGCTCCGGCACGCTTGACCGCTTCTCCCAAGTCACCGAGATTCTGCGGTACGGGCTCCGGTGGATGAGGAAAACGTTCTCCTATCTGCGAATTAATAAGCTCATAGGATACGCCCAGTCGGCTGAAGAACATATCGGCCATAAATGAGGCGGTGCCGCCAACACAATCCGCAACAACTTTGATTCCGCTTTTTGCAATTAGGTCGGTGGAGATAATATCAAGATTAGTGACGGAATCAACATGGTGAGTAATCCAATGTTCATCGAATGATAGAACGCCTACTTTTTGCCAGGTGACTCGCTTAACTTGCTTTCGTTTGAAGAGTTCGTTTACCTTTTCAGCCTGGGACTGCGAGAGAAACATACCGCCCGGGCCGATCAGCTTGAGAGCGTTATATTCATCAGGATTATGGCTTGCGGTTACGGCGATACCGCCGACAAAACCGCCATCGCGTACGGCCATCTCGATGGTGGGCGTGGGGACAATGCCGATATCAACGACGTCATGACCAGTAGCCATCAGACCTGCCACGACCGCCGATTTTATCATTGGGCCGGTGCGACGGGTATCACCGCCGATTGCAATCTTGCCCGGTTTCAGAAATGTACCGAATGCCTCGGCGTAATCGAGCGCAACCTGGGCGGTCAAGCTCTCCCCCACTACACCGCGAACGCCGGATACGGAGATTAGAAGTTTGGACATTAGTTCTCTCCAAATACCATACGAAGTAGTTTTTCCCTTGTATTCATCATAATAAATTATATGAAATTATATGTCAACACAATTGGGCGTGTGATCTATTAAGCATTATAGATCAGCCAAATCCTTACTTTACCAGCCGGTGACGCATTCTCCAGAGCGCCAACGCATAAAATATCAATCCGCATATCAGCATCCAAAGCATATTGCCCCAGATTGCTCCGATATCGCCGATATTTAAGGCTCTCGTGATATTAACGGTGTGATAGAGCGGCATAAACCAGGCGGCCTTCTGCGCCCAATGGGGAAGCTGAGCCACCGGGAAAAAGGTGCCCGCGAAAATGAACATCGGGGTCATGATCAGGGTGAAGAAATAATCGACATAGTTGATGGCTGGTATGAAAGAGGTGTACAGCATGGCCATCGAACCGTAAACCAACCCCAGCAAAAAACATAACGGGACAATCAAAATGGCCCAGGGCGACTTAACCAAACCAAAAGCGGTGATAACAATCAAAATGGCTGTCCCCTGCAGCATAGCCCGTCCGGCGCCGTACATGATATCGCCGGTAACCACATCTTCGGTCGATACCGGCGTAGAGATCA
>DOTU01000164.1 GCA_003520965.1 Candidatus Zixiibacteriota bacterium | reverse complement strand
ATGAGTGCTGAGGACTGAGTAAAGGCTGCACGAGCCGTCAAAAACATCTGAATATTATTTCTTGACAAAAAAGGGCTTTCCTAATATAAAATTTCCAGGATCATTTGCATTATCCAACCATTGTATTATAGGATCCTGTAATATTTACGTTTTCGTAAAGAAAGTATTTGGAGATAACCCTTAGTTTTCGCAAAGAGAAATTTCATTGAATACAGGTAAATTAATTAAAGGGAAATTCTAAAACTGAAAGAGGTTGTACTATGGCAAAAGCTAATATTTTCATAGGAGTTATTTGCCTATGTCTGGTTAGTGCGCTTCCATGCGCTGCCCAGACGCGAAGCTGGTCTGTTGGGATATCCCAGACAGGCATCAATGTCAGGGGAAATGCAGTTGTTGTTGGCCAAGTAGATATTACTGTGGCCGACCCGGGGAAGGTAGTAGTGCAATTCGATGGTATCTGCATAGCGAGCGTGGGGGATAGGATCGTTCTTGCCGCAAGCAATACACAATCCTGGGGGGCGAATGACGGTTCGGTTAGTGTCGAAGCCGCAGATGCCGATGTCTGCCGAGGAAATTTCTCTCATTCGCGGATGTATTCTGTGACTCCGGGGACCTATTCATTTTACGCAGTAGCGCAAAACTATGTTGAGACGGATGGAACCGGAATAGTATCTATTTACGGTTCTCTGACCGTAAAGTACTATCCGACCGCCGAGCAGCCTATTATTCAATTTCAAGGTATCAGCCAGACAGCAATTAATGTACGCGGAGCAGATGTGGTAGTTGGTCAGCAGACTATCCAAAACTCTGTGGCCGGCTATGTTTTGGTCCGTTTTGATGGAACGTGCATTTCTGATGTTGGGGATTTGATAGTATTAGCCGCAAGCAATTCACCGACCTGGGGAGCAAACGACGGTAATGTCACAATAGAAGCTGTGAACTCTGATATCAATAGATGCTGTTTCTCGCATTCTCGTCTCTACCCGGTTTCAGCTGGAAGCCATACCTATTACGCTGTGGCTCGTAATTATGTTGAGATGGATGGAAGCGGAATAGTGTCCATTTATGGCAGCCTAACAATTGAGTTTATTCCCACTATCGTTAATCATGTATTTGTTACTCAGGCAGGGATATCCCAAACCAATATTAACGTTCGGGGCAATGAAGTAACTCTCGGGCAAATCGACCTTAATCTTCCAGTAGCCGGGGCAGTAATAGTTCATTTTGACGGCCTTTGCGTGGAGAGTGTCGGCGATTTGATAGTTCTTGCCGCAAGCAACAATGCTACGTGGGGCCCTAATGATGGTAATGTTACTGTGGAAGCGGTCAACACCGATGTCAACGAACAGTCATTCTCGCATACGCGATCATACAGCGCGTCGGCAGGAGCGCATAGTTATTATGCAATCGCTCAAAACTATGTTGAGCTTCAAGGTGATGGCATTATTTCGGTATATGGAAGCCTGACAGTGCAGTATTTCCCCTCAGGAGGCCTGGGGATTGAGCAACCGTCCGATATTATTCCAGCGGGATTTACCCTATCTCAAAACTATCCCAACCCCTTCAATCCGACAACTTCGCTTGAATTCAACTTGCCTGAAGCCGGTCATGTAAATCTGGACGTTTACGATATTCTCGGCTGCAAGGTATCGTCATTAATTAATGGCTATCAGCAGGCGGGGTATCATCGGATTGGTTGGAATGCGGCCAGCCAGCCAAGCGGGGTTTACTTCTACAGGCTGCAATCCGGGGAGTACCAAGAAACCAAGAGAATGATACTGGCCAAGTAATCAGGCCAGGCTACCGCAATTTTCGGTAAAATGGCAACTCTCAAGGGCTGCCTCGAATGAGGCGGCCCTTACGATATTAGGCTATCTTTGCCCTGGCTTATTGTACATGGTTGAAATTCGGGCCGTTTTTCAAATTATGGACAGCTATATACCGATAATTGACAGCCATAAGTTAAATTCAAGGCCGTTAGTATGCTACCTTTGATGGTGAACTACATTTAGGATAAGCCCGCGCCATGCTTTTCGTTCAAATTTTCCCGAAAATTTAGCTTGCAAATGGAAGCCATAACTTTTAGATTCTTGGAGCTTTGGGGGAATATTATTCCGCCTGCGATGTAATATCGGTAAAGGCGAATGCGGGTGTATTATCCCCACGCATTAAAAAATGAAGAATAGGATACTCGTGTAATATTTTTCACGATGGCGGGTAGGCAATTAATGAACTCCGGAGGAATGATGAGAAGCTTTTATGTTGCTTTATCCTTTGTAATAATTGTGGCCCTTTTGCCGGGCCTGGCTCTGTCGCAAGGTATATCTTTTCCCCAATACCTTGAATTCAATAGTATCGGAGGTGGCGCTCGGGCGGCCGGAATGGGCGGCGCGTTTTTGGGGCTCTCCAGCGGCGAGTATGGTTACTCATGGAATCCGGCCGGAATGATTTTTGCGGAAAAACGGACGATTGGCTTGGATCTTCGCTCCATTAAGGATAAGTTCAAACAAGGTGGAACGCCCCTTGATAGCATCGGAGCGTCCGGGACAAATTTAACTGATATCAAGCGTGATCGTTTCAACGTCGATTTCGCCGGAGCAGTGGTGCCGTTTTCATTTTTCGACCGGCAATGGTCGGTTGGAGGCGGATACCGTAATGTGCTCGAAATGAAATATAAATTTTCGGCGGCCGGCCAAAGAGGAAGTGAGAATATTTACTCTGAGGGCACCAGTGTTGATGCACTTGGCATAGGTTTTTCAGGTAAAATAAACGACAATATAGGACTTGGAGTAACTTCGAACTTTTACGTTCGCGGTTCGGCGTCAGATTACACTCAGGGCAGATACATTCTTCGCACCTATAATGATCGTCCCGGCATTGTCGATACGCTTGATCAAAGGATTACTCAAGATTCTCATTATTCCGGGGTAAATTTCGATATCGGGGCAGCGGCTCAATTTGGTATGATCAAGGGTGGAGTTGTTATCCGTACGCCGTTTGATTTGACGCAGAAAACGCTGAGGTCATATTACATTATGGCTCATCCAACTCCCCAGCCAACCGATTCAGCGATTGATAGAGTGACCTGCACCTACAATATACCTCTCAGCATTGCTGTTGGTATTTCGGTGGCTCCGATTGATCGTTTAACCATTAACCTCGATTTCGAAAATAGGCCGATGTCCAAAGTTGAGATTATGGAAAATTGGGAATCAATCCTGCGTCGGGATCAAACAATCGAGCCCCAATGGCAGGATTTGAATCAAATCAGACTCGGAGCTGAATATATTCTCAAAGCCGGTTTTGCCGATATACCGCTAAGGGCCGGTTTTAGAAATCAACCATCCGTACAAAAAGAGATTAATTATACGGTTTCCGACAGCGCAATAACTAATTCTTATGGCGATAAGATTAGCGCTAATATCATCAGTTTTGGCACGGGTTTGAATTTCCAGAATGTATGGTTCGATTTGGCATATCAAACGGGAAGTTCCAAAAACAACACAGTCCGGAATATCCTGGGTACAACGACTACGTTGGTCGAAAAGAACGATTACAGCCGGCTATATATTTCAGCGGGTATGTATTTCTAAGTTAACATCTTAAGATAGCATTTAAACCGGGATTCCACAGGAATCCCGGTTTTGTTTTTATATAATATAGTATATAATTTGATATTGACTTTTCGGGACACTATGGTATTTTGCGTCTGCCCAATGCGTTTGGGACGGTAAAGGGGAGAAAAACCGATACCAATTAATTCGGGGCGTAGCGCAGCCTGGTAGCGCACATGGTTCGGGACCATGGAGTCGGAGGTTCAAATCCTCTCGCCCCGACCAATATAAAGAAGGAATACGGTAGATTTAGAGCTGGTTAGCGCGTCCCGATTGTATCGGGAAAGTCGGAGGTTCAAATCCTCTCGCCCCGACCATAATAAAAACTA
>DOTU01000310.1 GCA_003520965.1 Candidatus Zixiibacteriota bacterium | reverse complement strand
TCCTGGCGGCATTTGTGGTTATGTTGGGGCGCACACCGTTTGGCGACTGGCTATCAAGGCTTTTATTCCTTCCAGCGGGATGGGGAATTTCGAATTTATCTAATATTATTATGAATTATTTTAATGTCGCCGGACAGCGGGCAATTATGATCGGGATTGCTCTGGGTACGGTATCAACATCGCTCAGGATTATTTTAGGTATCGAGCGCACCTATCTGGGAGGCGAGTAATATGCAGAAGCTCTTCCAGATGTTGTTAGCGATTGACAGGCGAATCATATTCCTGATAATACTTTTAGCGCTATCTATTCCGATCTTTCTGCACATGTCGATAAATATCGATGTCACCAAGGAAGTGCAAACATTCTATAATGCGATGGAAGCGTTACCGGCAGGTTCGCGGGTGCTGGTCTCCTGCGATTATGATCCCGGCTCCGAACCGGAACTACAGCCAATGGCGGAGACCGGTTTCAGGCAGTTAATTAAAAATCATATCAAGTTCGTGGTTATGGGTCTCTGGCCGCAGGGACAAATGCAGGCCAACAAGGCGCTCAATGTAATCAATGAGGCCAAGGGCAGGTATATAATAGAAAACGGCGATACACTTATTGTCGGACGAGATATAATTGTTGTCGGCAATGATACGATCCGCTACGGGCGGGATTTTGTCAATCTGGGTTATCAATCGGGAAATGAGCTGGTGATCCAACGGATGGGAACCTCGATTCGAGCCGCATTCCCGAATGATGCGCGCTACGGCAGACCGTTAGATTCGTATCCTATCATGGGCGGACTCAACAAGCTTTCCGATCTTGATTTCATATTTAATCTTTCAGCCGGTTATCCGGGTACGGTGGAGTGGGTGCAATTTGCGGTCGACCGTTTCCATGTGGCCTGCGGAGCGGGAAATACGGCGGTTCAAGCTCCACAGGTTTATCCGTATCTCGATACGGGACAGCTAACCGGCCTGATGGGCGGTATGAAAGGCGGAGCCGAGTACGAGAAGCTCACTGGCTTTAAAGCTAAGGCTACGATGGCGATGGTCAGCCAGACAGCGGCGCATATCTTTGTGGTGCTGTTCATTATCATAGGTAATTTGGCGTATTTTATGACGCGCGGGAAGGCCCGGAAGAGATAAGTATGGGATTCTGGGATCAGCTTGGTATCTGGGTTGCGGCCCTGCTTTCGATTGGGATAGTCTCGTTCCTCTATCGCGATAATCCGGTTTATAAAGTTTGCGAAGCGATCTTTGTAGGGATATCGGCCGGTTACTGGTTTGTATCGCTCTACTATCAGAACCTTCTCCCCCGCCTGTTCGATACTCTGGGAATTACCAAGTTATTCGGTTTCTCCGATCAAAACGGCGCTTTCCAGAATATTGCGGCCGGACATTATGATGAGCGGATATGGTATATATTAGCCGGAGCTTTGGCAGTTATGATGCTGCTTCGACTGGCGCCGGGGATTGGCTGGATATCACGCTGGCCATTGGCGGTAGTGGTTGGATCGACCGCCGGGCTTTATATGGTCACATATTTCCAATCGAACTTTTTAAGTCAGCTTCAAAATACGATTATCCCGATAGTAGATGTTAACCGGATTAACAATCTGGCCAGTACATCAGCACAGGGCGGATTGACGGCCGATCTCTGGTTTGCGGCATATTTAGGGAATTTCGTGCTTATCTTTGGAACGTTAGCCGGTTTAATCTATTTCTACTTCTCCAAAGAACACAAAGGGGCGCTTGGCGGCGCAGCCAAAGTGGGGATATATTTCCTGATGGTCACCTTTGGCGCCTCGTTTGGATATACGGTTATGTCTCGTATGTCGCTACTGATTGGACGGCTGTATTTCTTATTCGGCGATTGGCTGCATTTGATAAAGTAAATTGGCCACGGAAATTTTGAAGGCGATATCCGGATGGGTATCGCCTTTTTTCTTTATCGGCAGACGAGGGCGTCTGCCGTACAAAATATTAAATTAACCATGCTATCCTCACCCTAAAAGATTTCGGGAAGCATGCCACCCAGTAATTGTTTTAATTATACAAACTGATGCGCGAGGCGCATTCTACACTACGAATCTATAAAATTGATTGCTAAAGATCGGTTGCGGGCTTTTATTATAGGTAGATTCTGTTAATTTATTTAAGGACTAACGGGATATCAATGAGATGACCAAGAAGATTTTTTTAATCGCCGCTATTTTAATTATTGTCTTATATGCTTTATTACTTATTCCCGGAAAAGACGCGGTTATAAAGATTAATTTTAGCAGAAAGCCGTTCGTCTGGAATCAGGATGATCGCTGGCTTGAGCTTGAGCGGAATTTCAAATTAGCCAAAGATGAGGGGTGTCAGAGTCTGAGTTCACAGTATTTAACGGAATTGGGCCAGGGAAATAGCCTGCTTGATTCGTTATCGCTGATATCATTTAATCCTGACGCCTCACTCTACCGCCGTTTGGAATATAACACATTTAGTTTGGCCATTATTACCGCAGCATGCCCCAACTATTTGGCCAATTTGCAGGAATTCACTATCAAGCTGAGAAAAGAAGTAAAAAGACAATCGGTAAATTGGGATATGACGTCCGATAGCGCCCAGGTAATTACTTATCGGCTGCTCTACGGTGCGAGGGCAGCGTTGGAGGAGGTTATGCTGCAGGTGGCAATTGATTCGCTTCCTCCCCTGCTTAACTGCAACGATGAACCATCTTCGACGCCGTTTACGCGGATACTGGGAGTAACGATTCACAGTGGTGATATTCTGATTTCCCGCGGCGGTGCGGCAACCTCGGCGCTGATTGCCCGTGGAAGCGACTATCAGGGTAACTTCTCTCATGCTGCATTAGTTTATGTCGATCCCAAAACCAATCTGGCCTCGATAATTGAATCGCATATCGAGCGGGGTGTAACGGTATCCTCTCTGGAAAGTTATTTGAAAGACAAAAAACTTCGGGTGATGATTTTGAGACTTCGACATGATCTACCACTGCTAATC
>DOTU01000040.1:3067-3477 GCA_003520965.1 Candidatus Zixiibacteriota bacterium | reverse complement strand
TCGCCGGTGCCAAGATATAGCTTGTTTGGGTCGTTGGGATCAAGCGCGATATCCCCGACCGAAAGGCTGGGGATGCCGTCGGATATGGGAAGCCAGGTTGTGCCGCCATCGGTAGTTTTAAAAACACCGCCCAGCGCGGCTCCGGCGTAGACGATATCGGAGTTGGTGGGGTCCATCGCCATCGACGTAACTCGTCCGCCGACGTTAGTGGGCCCGGAGAGAATCCAGGCGCCGGTGAGGAGAGTTGTAGAATTGCGGCGCATGTTTTCGGCTTTGGTGGCGGCGAGTTTGTAAGATTCAAAGGGGATATTATCATAGGGATAGGCGCGGGAGAGTGTGAACCATTCTGATGGCTTGAAGCTGGTATCGCGTTTTTTTGCGGGGCCGCGGGCATGTTCGAACTCTTCCTC
>DOTU01000040.1:0-2706 GCA_003520965.1 Candidatus Zixiibacteriota bacterium | reverse complement strand
AATAAAGTATCTTTTCTTCATTTTGAATTATCTCCCATAAGGATCAGCCAATCATCACCAAAGGATAGTATAGGGATTAATATATCTTAAAAGTAGATTGATTCAAGGGGATAATTGGAACGCGGAGAGACAACACAAACTGGAGCGCCAGGATGTCGTTGCACTCCATCTTGACGCATACAAAACGCTGGTCCGCCCCTGCGATATTTTTGTCGGGTTTCTCACTCGGTTAAGGACCTCGTTTGGAACCCGACCTACGAAAAACTTTCTTTAAGATTTTTTAGCACGAAGGGCCAGGCGCGGTTGAAGTAATCATAGACGGCGTCCCATTCTGGGCCGGTACCCCAGCCGTGCTCGGTCAGGATTACGCGGACTTCGCGCGGGCCAAGCTCCTCGAATTGCAGGACGACCACGGTGCGAATATCTCGGAGCGGGCCAAATTCGGGCGGAGTGTTCCATTCGAATGAAAGCATCGACATGGGAAGGTAGCTCAAGATGCGGCAATCCTCGCTTCCCTGTTCGCCATAGGGACGATCCATGAGGAATAGCACCTCGAATTTGCCGCCCAATTTTAATTCAATAGTGGCATGATCGGAGAAGAACGATTTGATACCGTCAGTCGTTGTCCAGGCTTTCCAGACATCGGATAATGAAGCGGGGACAACGGTTTCGGTTCGCAGAATGCGATCTGACGGATTTTCGACATAGCGCTCGGGATCGGGGATTTCGGCGATGAAGGAGGCGCGCATGGGTTGCAACTCGTAGGTCATCAACCCTGATTTGATCGAGGGATCGTTATCCAATATCTGTTGGGCATCCTCGTTATTCCCGACATTGAGTATCATCAAACCGAAAACGGGATCGAAGCAGGGTCCGGCAAGGAGCACCTTTTTCTGGCGGACCAGTTTCTTGATGTATTCGGAATGCTCGCTCATGATCTTCTCTTCGTCCGCCGTCATATCAAACGGCCACGTAGACCGCGGGCCGATGAGGCGAGCGAGATGGTGGGGGAGGGAGGGGGTGGGCATATTATTTCTCCTGATGATTTACCTTTTGATCATAATATCAACTTGTGATATTATCAAACGCTTCTTCACAAATTCGACTTAATATACAACTTGGCAGATATTTTATAAATCTCTATATTCTATTTTAGGTCTGGTATATGAAAGATGATATTCTGACATATCGGGAGCTTTGCGATAAAGAGGATGTTCAAACTATCCAGAGAGGTATGAATTTTCGCTTAAATTCCAAACATTCGGTAATATTAATGTCTCAAAGGGGAAACGCCCCTTATAAAGATAAAATTCTTGAGGATGGATTTACTGTTGAATACGAAGGGCATGACACTCCAAAGACCGAAACAACTCCTGAACCGAAGACAATTGATCAACCCGAAAAGACAAAATCCGGCACCCTTACACAAAATGGATTATTCATAAAGGCCGCACAAGAGTATTAATTATCCGGGAAATCTGAACTGGTAAGAATCTATGAAAAGATATTTAGCGGAGTATGGTCAGATAAAGGGTTTTTTAAGTTAATTGACTATAAAATTGTTCATGACGGAAAAAGAAACGTATATAGATTTTTGCTTGTAAGTATAAATCCAGATGAAATACCTATTTCAAATGAGGAAATATCAAAATACAATAGATCCAGAATAATACCTACTGAAATAAAAAAAGAGGTATGGGACAGAGACAAAGGGCAGTGCGTTATATGCGGAGCTAAAGTTGAATTGCATTTTGATCATGATCTTCCATATTCAAAAGGTGGAACGAGCATCTCCTCCGCCAATGTGCGAATACTATGCGCACGACATAATTTGCAAAAATCCGATAAAATAGAATAAAAACGGGGGTCCGCAGGGGACCACGGCTACAAAATCTGGAAGTTTATGCGAGGTTTCTGTCTAGGTAAGCGGTCAGGGTAAACCCTGACACGCAACCGTCAGGTTCGGAGACCTGACGGCACTGTGATACAAGTGAGGCGGCAGACGAGGGCGTCTGCCGCCCAAATTTTAAACAGTTTTAAAGCTTCTCTCTACGCATCATAATAGAGCCGGAATTCCCAGGGGTGGGGGCGGACACGGATTTGATCGAGTTCGTTTTCCTTGATCGCCAGCCAGGTGTCAAGCAAAGCCTGCGGGAAGACATTATCCTTTTGCAGGAAACCATAATCGGCCCTCAACGCATCGAGAGTGAGAGCCAGCGACTCTGGCAATAACGGACGCTTGTCAGCGTCGTTCCCGGCAATTTTGGAAGCGTCCTGATTATACGGTTCGCCGGGATCGATCTTGTTTTCGATACCATCGAGGCCTGCCATGAGCATCGCGGCAAAAGCGAAATAGATATTAGCGGTACCGTCCGGCGGACGGAACTCCATGCGCATCACGGACGGGTCTTTGATATATCCGGGGATACGCACCGCGGCTGTGCGATTGCCAACCGAATAGCTGATCCGCACCGGGGCCTCGAAACCGGGCACCAGGCGCTTGAAAGAGTTGGTCGACGGGTTAGTAAAGCCCAATAAGGCCGGGGCGTGTTTGAGCAAGCCGCCGAGGTAATACCGTCCGATCTCGGACAGGTTCAGGGGCTTGTTAGCATCATAAAAGATTGATTTCCCGTCGCGCGCGAGGAATTGATGCACATGCAATCCCGAACCCGGCTCCATGAAGAGCGGCTTGGGCATGAAGCTGGC
>DOTU01000277.1 GCA_003520965.1 Candidatus Zixiibacteriota bacterium | reverse complement strand
CGGCAGCGTCTTCTTCGGTGAGCGTAACTTGTGTCCCGGCGCCAAATCTAACCCCTCCGGAAGACTGGCTGCCGGGGAAAATATTAAGCAGGTTTTCTCCCAACGAAGAAATCTGATCGTTGATCATCTGCTTGGCCCCCTGGCCGATACCAACCATGGCAATGACGGCCGCTACGCCAATAATAATGCCCAGCATGGTCAAACCGGAGCGCATCTTGTTCTTGCCCAGGGCCCGGTATGCGACTCTTAATATCTGAAAATATCTCATAATACTATTCCCCTCAAATTCCAACCGCGGGAAGGCCTTTAAGCTCCTCTTTTGCTCTCTTTGGCAAGGCCACTAAATCATCTTTTATTATCAGGCCGTCCCTAAAGGTAATGTTCCGCTTGGCATACGAGGCGATATCGGCTTCATGCGTAATCAGGACAATCGTTATGCCCCGCTCGTTGAGAGATTGGAATATATCCATCACTTCAACCGAGGTTCGGGTATCGAGATTACCAGTCGGTTCGTCTGCTAAAATGATAGCGGGGTCATTTATCAACGCCCTGGCCACTGCCACTCTCTGTTGCTGTCCACCCGAAAGCTGGTTTGGATATGAATTCTCCCGTCCTTCCAATCCTACCAGGCCCAGAGCTCTTTTCGCCTTCTCGATATTTTCCTTAGGCGAGGAGCCATCATATAACAATGGAAGCTCGACATTTTCCAAAGCCGAGGTCCTGGAGAGAAGATTGAATGATTGAAAAACAAAGCCGATTTTCTGATTTCTTATTCGCGCCAGGTTGTTACGGTCCAGTATGGACATATCCTGGCCATCAAGCATGTAACTGCCCGATGTGGGTCGATCCAGGCAGCCTAAAATATGCATCAAGGTAGATTTGCCTGAGCCTGACGGTCCCATGACAGCCACGAACTCGCCATTTTTAATGGTCAGATCTACTCCACGCAAGGCGTTGATTTCATAATCCCCAAGCTTATATATCTTTACCAGCTTTTCGGTGGTAATCAGATCAGACAACTTAACGCCTCCCGCCTGGGCCGCCACCGCCAAATCTGGGCATGAAGGGGTTAACCTGCTGGTTATTCGTCTGTACTACACCTTCCTGGCCGGTAATGACCGCGTCACCTTCTTTTAAATTATCGCTGGTAACCTGGGTTGTGGTGCCATCGGAAATTCCAACTTCCACCGGTACCGGCTTCGGTTTCCCCTGGGCATCCAAAATCCAAATATGCGATTGGTTTGGCCTTCGTGAATGAACTGTCGAATCGGGAGAGGCAGCATTGGCCCCGTTGGAATGATTGTTATTCTGGCCGTATCCAGTTGTACCACCTGACGACTGGCCTTTCTTAATTCCCGATGGGCGGAAACGAAGGGCTGTCGATGGTACCTTGAGCACATCTTGTTCTTGCTGTATAATGACAGTTACATTGGCGGTCATGCCAGGTTTCAGAAGCATATCGGGATTTGAAACCTCTAATATGACGCTATAGGATACTACATTTTGCACTACATCAGGAGCCAGCCGGATCTGCTTAACCGTAGCTTCGAATTTTTGATCGGGATAAGCATCAACCGTAAACTGCGCTGTCTGCCCTTCCTGAATTTTTCCGATATCAGCCTCGTCGATACTGGTTTTAACTTGCATTTTGGTCAAATCCTGAGCAATGGTAAAAAGCGTAGGGGCCTGCAAGCTGGCGGCCACGGTTTGGCCCACGTCCACATTTCTGGAAATGATTACACCATCAATGGGAGAGGTGATTGTAGCATAAGCCAGATTGGTCTTCACCCGGTCCAGGTTAGCCTGTGACGATTTCAGATCGGCCTTGGCCTGCTCGTTGGAGGCCGCAGCATTATCTCTATCGGCAGCCGCAATCATGTCGCGCTCAAAAAGCGAGATTGCCCGATCATATTGGCTTTTGGCCAGCGTGGCTGAGGCTTTGGCTTTATCGAGATCGGCTTCGGCTTGAGCCACCTGCGCTTTCAGGAAGGTCGGGTCTAATTGGGCAACAAGCTGCCCCTTTTTCACCAGGTCGTTATAATCTGCGTAAAGCGCCAGGATAGTGCCCGAAACCTGACTTCCCACCTGCACCGTATTAACCGCCTCCAGAGTGCCTGTGGCGGTTACGGTAATAGCGATATCGCCTCTTTGAACCTCGGTTGTAACATATTTACCCTCAGCTTTTTTACTTTTCCCAAAAAATAAAAACACAAGCAAAGCGACGACCACCACAATTGCAGCTATAATAAATATCTTTCTCATTAAAATTCCTCTTTTCTCCAGAACAAGGGCTTGCCGAATTACCTTACGGCCCCACTATCTATAATTAGACGCATAAGTCCGAGTTAAGTTTATAATAAAACTATCAGAGGATTTATTCAATAGATATCTTTCTGATTGGCCGCAACTTAAATTACGGTGTATGCGCACTACGTTTACCGCTAAAGCGAAACTTTCAATAAATTTTTACTGACATTAATCAAACGCCACGGTCTTTTTCCAGGAAACTCAGTCAGTTTTGGGTTAACACTTACCGCCATTCCCATGTTAAAAACGGCTCTTTAATATCAACCATGGCATTTACGATAAGTTCCACCAGGCCACCATAAAGAATATTGCATTTATTAAATACTCCGTAAGCTTGAAACATCTCCCGCATCTGGCCTTTGCAATTGGAGCAGGGAGCACAGAGATATTTTTTATGCTCGGGCCCAATAATATCCCGAAATGTATCGAGTATCTGCCGAAGCTTAGCCCGGCCCGCTAAATTATTACGCCAATCGGGGAAATTAAGATTGGGCATAATGGCAAAGCCGCTTCCACCTCCGCAACAGAAATTATTCACTCCCTGTGGAGCCATCTCACGAAAATTAGGACAAACCGCCCGTAATATCTCTCGTTGCGGCTTAACGATCCCCATCAACCTGACAATATTGCAGGGGTCATGCAACGTTACATGGAAATCAGCGTTACGCGTCGGATCAAGCTTAAGCTGGCCGTTTTTGATGATTTCGTTTAAGAATGTCAGGCAGCTTTCTCGGGGAATATTGAGATCGCCGGTGAGGACTCTGTCGGCAATAACCGTTAACGCTTTGTGCGCATGGCCGCACTCCCCGATTACAATCTTCTTAACCCCCAACTTTTTGGCGATCTGTGCATGCTTGATGGCTATCTTTGCAAACTGCATATCATCATACCAGACACCATAGTTTACGGCGTCGTACCCCACCAGCTCGCTGGAGAGAGTATAGCTGATACCGGCTGCCTCCATAATAATAGCGAAAGCCTCCGGGTTTTCGGGCCAGGCCAAATACTCTCCGGCGTTGTGCAGAAGCAGAATATCGGCGCCGGCTTTATCGATTGGCCATTTGAAATTGAGGCCGGTCTTTTCCGCGACCTCATCTTCCATAAATTCGATATTATCCCGAAATCCCAACTGGTTCATGCCGGTGGATGAACCTTTTTCGAGATGCTGTACCGTACCCAACTCGTGAAGCTGTTTGGGCGCAATTCCCATCTCCTGGCTAAATAACTTGCGCAGCTCCCGCGTTACCAGGCCATTATCGATCCCAATCGGACAGGCCTGAGCACAGCGACGGCAGATCGTGCATCGGTATGAAAGCTCTATGAGACGGGCAATTAACTCCCAGGTAACTTCAATATCGTTGCCGCTAAGCTTAGCTAAAATCTTTCCGCCCGATTTAACATATTTCTTGTAAAGCCGCCTGAGTAACTCAGAGCGAAAATTGGGCCGATATATTTCGATCTTTCCGGATTCTACAAAAATCGGACAAGCCTCCGAACAGGTTTGACACTTGGCACAATATTCCATTGTCAAATACAGCGGTTGCAGAAATGTCCAGTTATCCTGCGCGTTAAAGAGTTTTTTCAAACCAGAGAGAAATTTTTCGATTAGCTCGCGTTTTTGATCTTCGCTCTCCGGCCGGGGAAGCGAAACGGCTGAAATGCCATCGAGATCGCATTCATAGCGAGCAACTTGATCCGCCGATAAAGGCTTAATCATTGGCTCTGATTCGAGCTTATCG
>DOTU01000189.1 GCA_003520965.1 Candidatus Zixiibacteriota bacterium | reverse complement strand
TATGCGGCTCATCATTGACATAGTAAATGGGTGTTGTTACGTAGAATTTGCTCATATTCTCCTCTTACCGAAATATAACCCAACTTGTTCAGACGAAAATGATAACTCAAAGAGTTGTTATCAGGCGCATATGTATTACAAAAGTTGCGCCTAACAGGCAGGGCGAATTCGCATCAACGGTTTGCCAAATCCCAATTTGAGCGAATCTATCACAATCATGCCATTATCCCTGCAGCTTTTTGAGCTCTTCATCGTCTGGCGTTTGCGATCTGCCTGGAGAATCCGATACCTTAAACTCGCCGCGTGTTTTAGCCTTCTTAAGCTCGGCTATATTCATCACCAACTCGCCGCTTTCGTCAAGAAGGATATGTACTTTCTCCTTGAAGATATCGACTTTAATGATCTTTCCGCTGCCTCTCTTGGTCATACAACGGGCTCCCACCGGGGGATAAAGAGGAATTACTTCCTCGTAAAACTCCATCTCATAGCGCAAGCAACAGAGAAGCCGTCCGCAATTCCCGGAAAGCTTCTGAGGGTTCATGGCCAGATTCTGGTTACGCGCCATCTGAGTAGTTACGGTGGTGAATTCCGGAAGCCATCCAGAGCAGCATTGCCGGCGTCCGCACAGACCGAAACCATCAAAACGCTTGGTCTCGTCACGAACCCCGATTTGGCGTAGCTCAATCCTGGTGCGATAGGTGGCCGCCAGGTCTTTGACCAGCTCTCTAAAATCAACACGCTTTTCTGCCGTGAAAAAGAAAGTAATTTTATTGCAGTCGAACTGATATTCAACATCGACCAACTTCATATTCAATCCGTGCTTGACAATAAATTTCAAACACTCGTCATATGTCTCATCCTCTTTCTGACGGTTGAATACCATGCGGTCAAGGTCATAGTCGGAGCCAAGCCTGAGAATTTTCAGGTTTTCGATATTGGGGTCAAGCTCGGACGGCTCGGCCAATCTCAAGATTTTACCAAAATCCTCGCCCCGCTCGGCCTGAACAATAACATACGAGCCGGTTTCTATCTTGAGATCGCCGGAATTTATAAAAAGGTTTTTTCGATTTCCCTTAAAGGCTACTATGTAGGCGTTCATGGTTCTCCTGTATAATCAACTATGCAAGCGTTTCGGGAACGAGTTCGGCCCATTGCCTTCAAATTGATTTACGGCAAGGTGTACTTGGGTCGGGTCAGGTTCTTCATCGCCTCCACGCAAGAGATAAAGTAGAAAATCATACCAGCATCCGCCGCGACATTATTTACTGTGCACGCCTTCCTCGTCTCGGCCAGAGCGCTATTCCAGATATCGAGAACCTCTCTTGCCGGGCTCTTGATAGCCTGGAATTCGCTCTTAATATCAGCATTAATCAAATGTTTATCAAGGTCATTTTCGCCCGTTATATATAGGTCGTGGATTATACTTTCGATAATATCGAAATCGATTTTCAGGTCATCGAAACGGTATTTTCCCCCGGAATAATGCATATTTACATCATGGATAACCGCCGCCAGCCCGGCCCCGCCGAGGAGCTTTTCGAATAGCTCCAGGATTCTCTGCCGACGATCAATGATTTCGCTTTCGTACAGACGGGAGGCAATCCCCGGTGAACCACCCGAAAGCCTGGCCAGATAGTGAGCGACCCCGTTTTCAATCTGAAGTTTTTCCGCCAGCAGTTGCGCAATCAACTCCTCCGGCACCGGCGGAACCTTGATCCGTTCGGTGCGAGAGAGAAGCGTTGGGTAAAGAAGATTGGGATGAGCAGTGGTCAGGATAAGATGCGTGTTTTGCGGAGGCTCTTCCACCGTTTTGAGGAACAGATCCGCTGCCCCGAAAGCCATTTTATCGATATCGAGTACGGCAACCACACGACGTCCACCTCGAAGCGGCCGTTTGGCCAGGGCTTGGATTAAATCGCGCACCACCTCAGCCGGAATGATATCTTTTTTTTCATAATCTGAAATCGCAAACGGATCACTAATTAGATTTTGCCTTTGTGTTTCAACTGCCTCGCGGGTCTCCTCGGAAAATCTGGCGCTCGACGATACCGGGTCTGAAAACGGAAATACAGTAAGTTTTTTAGACTCCGGTCGTAGGTTGGGAAATGGAAAGATAAGTAAAAAATCGGGATGAATCAGATGCGAAACCTCGCGGCATGATGAGCATTCGCCGCAGGCAGACATGTCGCGTTCACAAAGAAGCGCTTGTACCAGATTAAATACCAGCGAGAACTTGCCAATCCCCTCCTTACCGACAAATAGCACAGACTGATTGAGCGTTCCCTTGCGAGCCGATTCGCAAAGCTTTTCCGATAACTGTTCAAGGTGCGAAGGAGTTATCATCTTAGCCACTCCGTTGGATTCAACTGATCCTTTTTATAGCGAACTTCGAAATGCAATTTTGGCCCCTCGAGCGAGCCTGAATCACCCACCAGCGCAATCAACTCTCCGGCCTTGACATGATCACCTGATTCAACCATGACATCGGACAGATTAGCGTATAACGTATAATATCCCAGGCCATGATCGAGAATTATAAACTGGCCATAACCTCGCAGCCAGTTGATATATATAACTACTCCTGATGCCGCTGCTACCACATCCGATCCCAATTTGGCCTCGATATCGATCCCCGGATTAGATAACTCAATTCCGCGCTTATCCCTCAAAACCCCGAATCCGCGAAGGATTTTTCCGCGCGACGGCCATATCAGGTTTCCCTTGTTCGAGGCCAGACCCGGAAGGCCAGAACCTGATATATCTGGTTGAGCCTGCCGCTCCAACTCCTCTAAAATGCCGGCGATATCCTTGGCATCGTCTTCGAGGCTGGTAATAGAGCGTTGTATTTCGCCTCGGTCCTTCTTGAGCTTATCAACAAGTTTTTTACGATTTTTGAGAGTTTTCTGGCGGTTATCAAGTTCTTTTTTCTGATCGGTCTGAAGTACTTCCAAATCCGAGACGTTTGCCTGGTACCGTCTTAACCCATTTTCAAGCGATAAGCCAAGATCATGATATGATGTTAAAAGATGCCGATCATATTCCACCATCGATTTCAGATTGCGATACTCTGCCAAAACCGAGGTGGGATCGCCCGACGATAAAAGCTCGAGCCAGGCTGGTCTATTACCCATCTTATAAATATAAACCAATCTGGTTTTTAAAATCTTGGCTCGCTCATCGCGCATGGCCTGCGTGCTTTGAAGCTCAATCTTCTGAGAAGAGATCACACTTCTCAGGTCGTTGGATTGACGTTGTATCTTTAGAAGAAGCTGGTTGGAGAGATTAACCTGCTGCTCCAGGTCGCGAAGCCTCCCCGATTCATCTTTCTCTTTCACTCCCAGGCTGTCGTAAGCTACTCTCTTCGACTGAAGCTCGGATTTGATATCATCAAGCTGAGTTCGCCGCTTGCTTAGCTCATCTGCGCGAACAATAAGCGCCAAGCCCGTGGCCAAAATAATCATCGCACCAACAAGAAAAAATCCCCGTTTCATATTTTTAAATATTTCCGAGTAGCGATAAACGCTCCTACCATGCCCAGGCAAAGGCCACTCATGATAAATGTGAAGATTTCATGAGATTCTAAAAAGACCAGCTTAATAAGATGATTTGAGACATACCCCGTAATCCAGTTAAGTGCCAGCGCCGAAAGGATTGCTCCGGAAAAGCCAAGCATCCCGCCCAACATGACAAAAGGTGTGAGAATATACCCTCTGGTTGCTCCCACAAGCTGCATGATTTCGACAGTTTTTCGCCGATCGGAAATTGCCACCCGTACTGTATTAGCAATAATAAATAAAGCCGCAAAAGCCACCATTACAGATAAGGCAAAGCCCAGAATCTCAGTCGTTCGCAGGATATTCCCCAGGCGGTTCAGGATATCCCCGGCGAAGACAATATCGTCAACCTCCGGATAGCGGGAAATCTTTTTAGATAGCGCCTCCGCAACTCCCTGCGTAAAAACCGATTTATCAACGCTCAAGATAAATGAAGCGGGTAGAGGGTTTTCATCTTCCAGTCCTGCGAGCATCTTAGGCCCAAACTTTTGCATCATGCGGTTTAGCGCATCTTCTTTGGAAACATAAGTAACCCCGGTTACCCCGCCGAGACCCATGAACTCCTTTGTCAGTCGCGTGATCTGTTCGACTGTAAGTTCCTCTCGCAGGAAAACATCCATGGTCAGACCGCTTTTCAGTTCGGCTTCGGTTTGAGTTAGATTTTTTGAGGCAATCCAGAAAAGGCCGGGGAGAAGAGTAGCCAGGAAGATTGTCAAAAGGCTTCCCAACGTTGAGAGAAGCTCAAATCTCACCGAGCGCCAGATCTCAACAAATATTCGCCCAAACGATCTCATCGAGTCTCTTTCTCCAATATCCCTGAGACCAGGTTTAGGGTTCGCTTGGCATATTTGGCTGTAAGCTGTACCTGATGAGTAGCTATGATCGTAGTCGCACCGCGCATATTAATCTCCGATAGCAGTTCCAAAAGCTCACGAGAGTTTTGCTCGTCGAGATTGCCGGTGGGTTCATCGGCCAAAAGCACCAACGGCTCATTGACCACAGCCCTGGCCACTGAAACTCGCTGCGCCTCGCCGCCTGAAAGTTGATAAGGGTAGTTATTGCGTTTGCCCAAAAGGCCTACCAAATTCAGAGCCTCGTCGGTTTTTCTTCTAATCTCGCGGCCGCTTTTTCCTAAAACCTCCAGCGTCAGAGCCACATTTTCTGCGGCTGTCCGCTCGGGAATCAGGCGAAAATCCTGAAAGATTACTCCTACATGACGACGCAGAAACGGAATCTTTCGTTTGGAGATGCGGCTTAGGTCAAAGCGGTCTAAGAGGATTCTGCCAGCAGATGGTTTTTCCTCAAGGTATAGAAGCCGTAAAAGCGTTGATTTCCCCGCGCCCGAGGCCCCGGTCAGGAAAACCATCTCGCCTTTATCGATACGGAAAGATATATTGGACAGTGCCGCTTGGCGCTGACCGTAATATTTGCTCACTCCCTCGACATTCAACATGGAAATTCAAATTAAGGCATCTGACGATTGGGGTCAAGCATTGTTTCCAGTTGTGTCTGGTTGGAGGGTCTGACGGTAGTCGCAAATTGTACATAAAAAATAACCCTCAGGACCAAATTTGGCCCCGAGGGTTAATATTTACGATCTTCTACTTATTTAACGCGTGACAGGATCGTTTTTAAAATCGGATGCTTTTGCACCTACTTTCGCCGGGGAAATGCCGGGGGGCGGATCAGGTGAAAGTATATTTATGGGAGTCATCTGCCCTGTTGTTCCATCAATGGTGCATACATGCCACCAAATGTTGGCTGCTTCTCCAGTGGTATCTGTCGGTACATTAAACGTCTGGACAGAGCCATCCGGTTTAATGAGCGTAACGCTGGCGCCGCAACCTGCAAGGACTGCCTCACCAGACCAATTATAAACCGCGTAAGTATATGTACCTGCGAAATGTTGATAAATGGTCAGATGTTCAGGGCCAAAGCTGGAGACATCATCAACATCCAACTGGGCATATGGCGCCACTCCCACTTCACCCTTTTCGTTGAATCGTATATGGTATACAGTACCATTAATGCTGGGAGTTAACAGGTGAGAGTCGATATCTCTGGGCGTCTCACCCCATCTTAAGGTGAACTGCGCCCAAAAGTTGCGGTTCATGATGATGTTATCAACAAATATAACCGGTAGGGCGACACCCGAATAACTAAGTTGGCAGAAATGCAAAGTATCTTCGGAGAACAACTGAAATTCAGAGCCTACGAGACTGGCGAAGGTTGCAAAATCGCCTATTTGATTGGGTATGAAAACAGCAGTCCTGAATTGAGAGTTGGAGGTATCGAATACACTCTGATTTAAATGAATAAATACACCGTCCTCGAATACTGAAAGCGTATCGATAATGTTGTACATATCAGTCAGTGTTCCTGTGTGCCATACTTCAGAGGTCCAGGCATCATCGACAATTGCGTCAATACCGGAGGACGAATCCAGGCCCAGAGCGCCCCAGGTAATAGGATACATGGTTAAAGTCGCGGCCAAAGAGATGGTCGGAATATCATTAGGAGATTCAATCCTGCCGGGAAGCCCGCTTTTGGCCAGAACAGTAGTTAGCGGAACTACGGTGATCGACGGGTAGTAGGTGCCGGATGTATCAAAAGCTTCCACAAGCACATTATCGTGCGAAAGATAACCGCTGACATTAATATGTTGCAGGCCGGTATGGTCTGCATCCTGGACTGTTGCGGTGACAGTATTTGCCCCAAGCGTAAGTGTTGCCTGGCCGTCGGCGTTGGTGCTCTGGGTTGCGCTGGCAGGCTGAACGCCGTTGTTGTCGTCATTCTTATCTTTGCTGCAGCCAACAACCAAAATAAGCGACAGCGAGATTACAGATAAGATCAGTAAGTAACGTTTCATTCTTCTTGTGCTCCTTTGCGTTAAAGTTTACTGTATATATTTTCGGTAGAATGGCATTATTTCTTAAGCGTTAAATGCTACTACAATGACAGATTTTACGATAAAAACAACATCTTCCCAACGCTTTCATCCACTATGGGTTGATCCCGCCTAAAAAAATATTATACCTTATTCTTTGGACATATACCATATAAATCTGGTTTTGTGAATTAAAATATTAATTTTTTCAATTTTTTATCTTAATTAACCATAAATCGCCAGTAAAGGTCCAATATACCACAAATGTTCAACTTATGAATCCGGGAATATTTTACCGGGGTTTAAGATGCCCTTGGGGTCGAAAACTTCCTTGATCTTTCGTATAAGCTCAATTTCAACATGGCTTAAAGCCAGAGGCAGATAGTTTTTTTGCACCCAGCCGATACCATGCTCACCGGAGATCGAGCCTCCGAGTATTACAACTTCGCGGAATAGCTCCTCGATGACATGGGGAAGTTTGTTATCCCAATCGCTATCCGAGATATCCTTTTTGATGATATTTACATGAATATTGCCATCACCGGCATGACCATAAGAAATGGTGAGGATGCCATACTTTTTCGAAATGGAGGCGATTTTTTCCACAAGCTCAGGCAGACGCGAGCGGGGCACAACCGTATCTTCCTCTTTATAGATAGCGATCGATTTAACCGCCTCGCCGATATTCCGCCTCATTTGCCAGAGCTCTTCCTGCTTTTCCTTGCTATCAGCCACGAAAACATCGACCGCATTATGGGCCAGACAAATCTCGCCAATATTCTCGGCTTGTTCATCGAGCAAGTCGGCCCGATTGCCATCGATCTCGAAAAGAAGAAGCGCCGCCCGATCAGAGTGAGGGAATGGTTTACCAAGCTTTTCTTCAGCAGCTTTGATAGCCCGTTGCTCTATAAACTCCGCGGCGCGAGGAACAATCTTGGAGTTGAAAATATCAGTCAGGGCTTTGGCGGCATCGGAAAGGGAATCGAATGGTGCTAACATCGTGCGCTTGTGCTGTGTTAGAGGAATAAGCTTCAGGATGATTTCCGTTACTACGCAAAGCGTTCCTTCCGAACCCACAATAAGCTGGGTAAGGTTGTAACCCGTAACATTTTTTAGAAGCTTTCCTCCGGTTTTAAATATCTGTCCATCAGCCAGAACACAGGTCAAACCGAAGACATAGTCGCGGGTTACGCCATATTTGACAGCCCGCGGGCCTCCGGCGCACTCGGCGACGTTACCGCCTATAGTACACGATTCCTTGGAGGCGGGATCAACCGGATAAAAAAGCCCCTCTGCCTCAACTGCCTGATGAAGCGCATAAGTGATAAGGCCCGGCTGCACTGTGGCCATGAAGTTCTCGCGATCGATTTCGATGATCTTATTCATTCGTTCGGTCGACAGGATGACCCCACCATAGACTGGTAACGCGCCGCCGGACAGGCCGGTACCCCCTCCTCGAGTTGTAACCGGAATCGTATGCTCATTGCAGAGCTTCAATATCTCGGAAACCTCAGCAGTAGAAACAGGCTTTACAGTCACTTCGGGATAGAATACAAAATCCTCGGTCTCATCATGCGAATATGGCTCAAGATCGAATTTTTCGGTCAGCACATTTGCATTGCCTACGACCTCTTGCAGGCTGCGAATCAATTCATCTGTGACCCTGTTAAATCTTTCTTTATTCAAAGCAATAACCTTTCAAACCTTTAATAGTTCACGGAGTAAAATAGGAGTCTAAATCAGGCCGGTCAAGGCGAATTCCCTTGACAA
>DOTU01000359.1 GCA_003520965.1 Candidatus Zixiibacteriota bacterium | reverse complement strand
GTTTCGATTGTATTCGATTTACCTCAAGCCTATAAAGAAAAGATCGAAAATGTCCCGGGTGTGGTAAGCGTAGGGTATGGCACCTGGTTTGGCGGCCTCTATAAAAACGATATGAAAAACTTCTTTCCTAATTTTGCAGTGGGACCGGATTATTACATAGATATCTATTCTGAATTTGTGCTTACGCCTGACGAAAAAGAGCAGTATCTGAAAGATAAAAGCGGGGCGATTGCCGGAGCAAAGCTTGCCGATCGTTTCGGATGGAAAGTGGGCGACCCGATTCGCCTCACCGGCCAGATCTATCCCGGCGAATGGGATTTTACGCTCCGTGGTATATACAAAGGCAGCCAACAGGGCGTCGATGAGAACTCGTTTTTATTTCATTATGAATATCTCGATGACAAAATGAAAGAAACCGTTCCCGAGATGTCGGGTGCGGTTGGATGGTATGTCGTTAAAATAGCCGATCCAACTCAAGGCCCGGAAATCAGCGCTAACATCGACGCTCTTTTCAAAAACTCACCGGCAGAAACAATGACCGAAACCGAAAAAGCGTTCAGCCTGAGCTTTCTGGCCCAGATGGATACCATAATTACCGGTCTGCGCATAATGAGTTATCTGATTATCGGGGTTATTCTCCTGGTCCTGGTAAATACTATGGCTATGAGCGCTCGCGAGAGAATCTCGGAATATGCCGTGCTTAAGACATTAGGTTTCAGGCCGTATCATTTAGGCGGCTTGATATTGGGGGAATCTCTGCTTATCGCTTTCAGCGGCGGCATCTTGGGAATTATCCTGACATTCCCCGTACTGGGCGGCCTGGCAAAAATGCTGCAGAACTTTTTCTCAGGGTTTAAAGTCGAAATGATAACCATTTTTATGGCTATTGTATTTACGGCATCGGTTGGATTTTTGTCGGCCCTCTTCCCAATCTATCGGGCGGTCAGGATTAAAATCGTAGAGGGACTTAGAAACGTTGGCTGATAACAATAGATGATTATTCCGCTAAAATACTCGCTTCGAAGCCTGGTGGCCCGCCGTTTGACCACGGCGCTAACCGTACTCGGAGTAATGCTCGTGGTTTTCGTTTTCGCCGCGGTATTAATGTTAGCTGATGGTCTTAGGAAAACATTGGTGGCCTCGGGCAGCGACGAGAACGCAATTGTAATCAGGGAATCATCAAGCACCGAGATTCAAAGCTTCGTCACCCGTTACCAGGCGGGAGTTATCCAGACCCTGTCCGATATCGCTCTGGACGAAAACGATCAAGCCCTGGTTACCGGCGAGTGCGTGGTTCTAATCAGCAAGATCAAGATAGGCACTCAAAAACCGGCTAATCTCATGGTGCGTGGTATTGGACCGATGTCGCTTGCCGTGCACAAAGGAATAAAGATTATCGCCGGACGCACTTTTGAACTGGGCAAAACAGAGATTATAGTTGGCAAAAAAGTCAGTGGTACTTACGAGGGGTGTGGCTTAGGGCAAACGATTACGTTTGGCATGACTGACTGGACGATTGTGGGCGTGTTTGAGGCTGATGGCGCTTCGTTTGAGTCGGAGATCTGGGGTGACGTCAATCAATTGATGCCGGCCTTTGGACGGCCGGTATTTTCCTCGATGACATTTCGGATGAAAGATCCGTCGAGATTTACCGAGATTCGAGATAAAATTACTTCGGACCCCAGAATGACAGTCGATGTCAAACGCGAGAAGCAGTATTATGACGAGCAATCCGCTTTTACCGCTAACTTCATCAAGATTTTGGGACAGATTATAAGCACCGTTTTCAGCCTGGGCGCTATTATTGGGGCGATGATCACCATGTACGCCGCGGTAGCCAATCGCACCCGCGAAATCGCCACCATGAGAGCGTTGGGTTTCAGGCGTCGCAATATCCTCGGCGCCTTTTTGCTGGAGGCTTTGGTTATCTCGCTCGTGGGTGGTGTGCTTGGCCTTATCGCCGCTTCTTTTTTGCAATTTTTGAGCGTTTCAACCATCAATTGGAATACCTTCTCCGATCTCTCCTTTAACTTCGCCCTGTCGCCGCAAATAATAATGAATACTCTGACATTTGCCGTAGTCATGGGGTTTATGGGAGGCTTTCTCCCGGCGGTCCGAGCCTCCCGTATTAAGATCATCGAGGCTTTAAGGGCAGAATAAACAAACGCTTATTGCAGTTAATTTATTAATTACAGAAATAAAATATTATGGTATATTGTTACGAAGCGTGCGGTAATGTGCAAGATAGAATAAATAATTTTTTATTTATTTTATTGGTGAAAGATGAGAAAGCTTAAGGCATTCTTAAAATTATTTTGGGATGCATATATTTATTGGGATAACGATAAGGCCTGGCGGATGGGGGCAGCCCTGGCATATTTTACCATATTTTCATTAGCGCCTCTTCTGCTCATAATAATTGTCATCGCCGGCGCGGTCTATGGGCGCGCTGCGGCCCAGGGCCAGATAGTGAGTCAGATTCAGGATCTCATTGGCCAGGCCGGAGCCACCGCGATCCAGGATATGATATCAAATGTCAGCCAATCTCATGCTACCACTTGGGCCACCCTCTTTGGCGTTGGCATGCTCATCATGGGAGCCAGCGGTGTTTTTGTGCAGTTGCGCGATTCGCTGGATACAGTTTTTCAAGTCACAGAGAGACCGCTAAGCACAGTCAAAGCTTATTTATTAGATCGCATAATATCTTTGGGCATGATATTGACAATCGGTTTTGTGCTTTTAGGATCGCTTATCTTAAGTACCGCTGTTTCCGGCTTTGGCGGCTATATAAGCACTCATGTCCCCGGGTTGGAAAATATCCTGCGTATTATTGAACTGGCCGTATCGTTTTTTATTATCTGGGTACTTTTCGCCTTGATGTTTAAGTTCCTGCCGGCAATTCGAATAAGATGGCGTCCCGTTTTAGTCGGAGCGGCCGTATCATCGTTTCTTTTTACAATCGGGAAATATTTTATCGGGTTGTATCTTGGAAAAAGCGGCGCCAGTTCCTTATTTGGAGCGGCGGGGTCGTTGGCGGTAATATTACTCTGGTCATTTTACTCATCATTGATATTTCTCTATGGTGCGGAATTCACCAAATGCTACGCACAGCGTTTCGGGCCGAAACCTTAATTGGAATTGATAAAACAGAGTTATTATTTATTGGCCGGAAAAAGCCCTGACCAGGTTAAATCCGTCTTTAGTTACTGAGTAATTGGGAATCGTATCCGTTTGCGCAACCTGTCCAGAAGAATCAATAAATTCAATCTTGAGATTATAAGTCCCTGGCGGAACCACGAAATCTGCGGCATAAATTTTACCCGGCAAAAAGCGGGCGCAACGAAGGTCGGCGTTTTCGCTGATGTCGCTTCCCACATCAACCGCCACCTTTTTTAGCCAGCCAACGAAATCCCCGGTGTCGACCTTCTCTTTTAGTTTGTGGCTGGCTAGCCCTTTGGCTACCGCCCGTCCAACTGAGCGCAGATAAATAAGCGTCTTCTTGGCCTCGAAAGTTTCCTCGGCAATCTTGCCGACATCCTCGAGCAGACCAAGCTCGCCCAGTTCGTTGCCGTTAGCCCATATCCTGATTGCGGAAATGGTTGACGGTCGCGGG
>DOTU01000116.1 GCA_003520965.1 Candidatus Zixiibacteriota bacterium | reverse complement strand
AACCAGGCTCTGGGCTACAAAATTGACGAGCGATTATACGGTCGGGCCGCTTCTCTCAAGCTTAAATTCAGATACTCTCTTTCTTGGCGAAGGTGCCACTCTGACATTCTGGCACTGGTACAATACAGAGGCTCTTTTCGACGGTGGCAATGTCAAAATCTCCACCAATGACGGCGCCAGTTGGACAATCCTCACGCCCGCTGGTGGATATGACGGAATACTCTCCAACGCCTTTCAAAATCCGATGGGCGGACAGCCGGCATTCTATGGTATCTCTAATGGCTGGTTTATGGAGACGTTCGATCTTTCCGCATACGCCAATACAACCGCCATAATCAGATTCGATTTTGGCTCCGATAATTCCAGCGTTTCGGATGGATGGTATATCGACGATTTCACGGTATTAAACGGGGGATTAGCCTCACCCGGATGGATTAGGGGAGTCGTTAGAGACGATTCGGCCAATGTTATCCCAGGGGTATTAGTAACAGCGGGCCAAAGAAGTCGGTTTGCTGATTCTCTCGGGCGCTATTTTATGGAGATAATCCCCGGCACTTACTCAGTTACCGCCTCAGCGGTTCACTTCAACTCCAGCACTTCAAGTGGTATAGTCGTTTCTGCCGGCGATACAACCGTACTGGATTTTGCATTGAATTCTCCTGCGCTTCTGGCCGATACCAGCGCTATTGATACTTCATTTGTTCAAGGACATCTAATAACGGTTACCCGCCGCCTGGAAAATACCGGTAGCGGCCCGCTTGATTTTAGCGTTCGGATGAATACTCAAGGGCCGCTTCTTCCTAAAAGCGGTCGGGGGGATAACAACGATGACCTGCCAGGTCTGACTGATTTCGGTGATGAAGTATTCATTTTCGATCCCCAAACCCAAACCAATGATGACGGTTGCGTTGGGGTAGAGTTCGATGGTCGAAATTTCTGGGTCACGGGACGGCATGGCGTTGATGAGTTTCACAAACTTCATAAATTTGATTCCAATGGAAACTACCTGGCGTCCTACGATCAAAATACCCGCTCTGTTTGGGGCTGGCGCGATCTGGCGTTCGACGGCCGCTACCTGTACGCATCCGATGAAAATGAGTTGGCCGTAATCGATACAGCCACCGGGCAAAAAGTTGACACGCTGCATATGCCATCCACGATTCCGCGACCTTTGCGCGGCCTGGCTTACGATCCTCAAACCGATCATTTCTGGGCTGCCAGCTTCAATTCGAATATCATCGAATTTGACCGCACGGGACAGACGATTAGATCATTTCCCAATTCTCTGCATCTTTTCGGTCTGGCTTGGGATAACGGCTCGCCTGACGGCCCCTGGCTCTGGGTGTTCTCGCAGGATAGCATACCTCCTTTGAAAGTCTCAAAATTCGATCCAATAGCAGGAACTTATTCGGATGTCACCTTCAACGCCACTGATCACAACGGCGGTGATCCCGATCAGCCAGGCGGCGCCTGTTTCACCACCGATTGGGATCAATCCAAAGGCGTGCTTTTCTGTTTGGTCATGGGACAGAGTACACCATTTAATTCTTTTGATCGGGTTCAGGGGTATGAGATAACAACTGTACATAGATGGCTTCATGCGGACCCGATGTCCGGTTCTATTGCCCCGGGAGGTTTCCAGAACCTCACGATTACGATCGATTTTTCGGACAGTACTTTTATTCCCGATTCGCTTTATCAGGGCACGATTACAGTTTTGAACAATGGCGCCACCGTTCCCACCATTCCTGTTTCGATTGGATTATTATCGGGAATTGAGGAAGGGGATCATCCTTTACCGATGGAATTTTCCTTATATCAGAATTATCCTAATCCTTTTAACTCAACTACTATGATTAGATTCTCGCTGCCGAAAGCATCACAAGTTAAGCTTGAAGTTTTCAATATTCTTGGCCAGAAGGTAACCACCCTGTTAAATGGCCCGCTCCAGGCTGGTTCTTACAATCTGCCTTGGGACGCTACATGGGTTTCATCAGGAATATATTTTCTTAAGATTTCTACCGATGAGTTAAACGCTGTGAGAATGATGAGCCTGTTGAAATAGCCTCGTAGCGCCCCCAAAAACTGCTCTGGCTACGAAGAGTGTTCTTAATTCATTTGACTGCTTCCCAGCCTTATAATAAAATAATGTCGTGATAAACGTTATTGGAGGTGATCTATGAGTTTGCTAAAAAAACTTCCATCTTATGAGCGCCTGTTGCTGGGTGCATCTGCGGCCGTGTCCCGTTTCCCGTTGGTTCTGCTCAGCGCCATATTGGGAACAGCCTTTTTGGTAATGATCATCGAAAATGAAAAAGGACCGCCTGAGCATACATTAGTAAAGCTTACCCTGACCTGTGCTCTTGGTATTTCGTTATTTTTCGGTTTGGCGACGCTGACAGAAAGCAAGCAATGGAAAAAAAGTAATGCGATTGTCCTGCATGCGTCCGGCGTTGTCTTACTGGTTTTATATTTTCTGTTTTTGACCCCTAATCCGTTAATGCCTTATTTAACGATGATTCGCTTCGCGCTGTTGCTTATCGCCCTGCACTTTATGGTGGCCTTTCTGCCATTTATGGGTGGCGGCCAGGTAAACGGTTTCTGGCAATATAATAAGTCGCTATTTATGAGATTCCTGATTTCCGCTCTTTTTTCGGCGGTAATGTTTGCCGGCTTGGCTTTTGCGTTGCTGGCTGCCAAAGAACTATTCGGTTTGAAATTTCCAGATCGCCGGTATTTCCAACTCTGGATAATAATTGTCGGCGTTTTTAATACCTGGATTTTCCTGGCCGGTGTACCGCGAGAGCTTCGGCAGTTGAATGAGGATACCCAGTATCCCAACGTGTTAAAGATTTTCACTCAGTATATTCTTTTGCCGCTCGTGGCTCTATATTTGGTGATTCTCTACGCCTATGAGCTTAAGATTATTTTCAATTGGAATTGGCCGAAAGGATGGGTCTCCCAGCTTGTCTCCTGGTTTTCTGTTGCGGGTATTCTCTCGTTGCTGCTTCTCTGGCCTCTTCGGGAACTGACTGAAAACCGCTGGATTCGCACCTTCACCAGATGGTTTTTCCGCGCCCTAATTCCGCTTATAGTAATGCTATTTATGGCCATCCTCCAGAGGGTGGGTGTTTATGGTATTACTATTAATCGATTCTTAGTGTTAGCTATGGCCACCGGTCTGGCAATCGTAACTCTCTATTTTGTCCTCGCTCGAAAGAAGGATATCAGATTCATCCCGATTATCGTCTTTGCAATCGCCTTGCTTTCTGCGTATGGTCCCTGGAGCGCCTTTACCATCTCTCAACACAGTCAGCAAGCCAGGTTGGGAGTACTGCTTTCGAAATCCGGTGTTGTATCCGATGGTAAAATTATTCAGTCATCAACCCCAATCGCTTATGAACAGCGTGGTGAAATAAGCGATGTTATCGGTTATCTTGCCCAATGGCATGGAGTCAATTCCTTTTCAGCCTGGATTAACGATAGCACTCTCAATCGTTTGGAAATGAAAGCTGATCGCAATTTACCCGATACCATCGCCGGTCTTTTCGGGATCGAATATGTTTCTGGATGGAAATGGCAGAAAAACAACGATAGAAATATCTACAGCGGCTTGAAAAATTATACCTCTTTGGACATTTCAGGATATGATCGTCTATTCGTGAGTAATTACCTGGATAAATCGTTGGAAGATTCCACCCATATTATTGTATCAGGTCCCGATACCTGCCGTGCTTGGTTACAGCCTCAACCTCCAGCCCTGATGATAAGTTTAAAGCCGCAATCTAAATTTGGGGAAAATCTTATAACATTTGCTTTGTCAGAGCCTTTACGAAAACTAACTCCCAAAGATGATGCTTTTATATTGCCTGATACTCTTTTGACATTTGAAACGGCTGTTGGTAATTTTACTCTTAAAGCGATAATAAAAGAAATCTCAGCCGGTATACATTCCGATTCGATCGAGGTTAATTCTTTATCAGCATACATATTGCTTGGCGAAAAGAAGGCACAAGAGCCCTGATAATTCAGGCCTAACTGGCCTAAAAGCATATCCTATTTTTGTGAAATTGCCGTAAATTTACTTTAAATATTATGTAAACATTTCAGTAGAACTGCCGAAATATATGTTGTATGGTTTCTACTATGTC
>DOTU01000228.1 GCA_003520965.1 Candidatus Zixiibacteriota bacterium | reverse complement strand
GGTTGTTTAGCATTACATAGCCGATTGTGCCCTCCTTGGTGGAGGCGCCCACGACCGCTATTGATTTTGGTTTGAAGATTTTATCCAGCGAAAGAGCCATTGTCATTCTCCCTTCATCACGTCTCACATTCATTATGAAGGGCAGCCGGGGACGGCTGCCGCCCAGAAGGGAAAATTAGTTACAAAAGTGGATTGGAGCAAGGGAAAAGAGAGGGAGATTTGAAAACCGGATATTCCGTAATTCGAAACTCGCGCTCGCCTTTTTACGGCGCGTAAGTATCAGTTACCCAGTTATATCCTCCATCGAACATGGCGCTATCCTGGGCAGGCTGAGGCCAGCCTAAAAGCTCTTGCATATCGCTGCCATCGGCATTGCAGATCCAAGGGGTCACCCGGCCATAATCGGGATATAGATCAGGGTAGGGAGAATGCCCCATAAAAGTATATTTCTGAAAAACAATCTTAGAACCATCGGGAGACCATCTGCCCATACCCGCCTCGGGCGATATTATTCTTATCAGGGTCCCATTAAGGCCATACTGCCTAAAATCACCATGCGAATAACCGTCCGATGTTACATAAGAATAGGAGGCAATAATTGTAGTTTGATCTGGCGACATATTCAAGTAAGAAAAGCCGCCAAGATTGGCGCGGGGGGAATCATCTATGGCAACCGTATCAAGTATCTGCCCTAAGGTATCAAGTATAAGAATACCGGTTCTGCGGCGGGAATCTGATGGATAGCGGGCAGATACTACAAGAATGCGGTTATCGGAATACCAATGGGCATCACCAGCCCCCCGCCAACCCCCTTCAGATGAATCTATGGGCTGAAGTGTGTCATAGACGTTTCCCAGATTATCTAATAATCTTCCACCAAGCTTTAGAATTATGCTTTGTCCCGAGGGAGACCAGTCAAATTCATAAAGATCGCTAACATAAGAAACTTGCCTGCCCGTTCTTGAATCAAAATAGTAGAATAATAATGTCTGGCCCCAATTGAAGGCTAAGATGGTGCCATGCGGGTTAGACTTGGCAAGATGTCCGGGCCCCACAAGGCTTCCGCACTTTTTAGTTTGAGTGTCGTAGGCCCATATAGAAATTTGCCCATAGCGTCGAAATTCCAGAGTGTCTCTGCCATTATGATTAAAATAGATATATCTGCCATCGGGCGACCAAGAGGGCCAGCCATCAATGATATTGACAGAATCGACAGGCGGCACATAGGGCGCCTTGGTCGGCTTGGAACAGCCAGCCAAAAGGCAGAGCGCCAGCAGTATTCTAATAGGCCTACGACTCATTATATATCTACCTTAATAAAGTAATCTTTTCGGTAGCCCTTTTTCCATCCGCTTCAAATATACAGAAATATACCCCGGATGGTACATCTTTAATATTGAGCGCCATGTCAGAATATGGGTTGTCGAGGGCTATGTAATTGGCCGAATTCACTATTAAACCTAATCTCCGCCCAATTTATCCAATATCGATAATAACGGTCTATTAACTTGCTTAACGCGTCCGAAGTGATTATATTAAATACAACCTGCGGCCCGAAAGGGGTCGGGCGCAGGGATGTAAGATAAGGCTTTTTAAGGAGTTAACCTTGAGACACAAAGTTGTTGCGATTCTGGATTCTATCCGCGGCTCGCTTCAGGCCGATGGCGGCGATGTTGAGCTTGTTGATGTCATAGAGGATCAGGGTATCGTCAGAGTGAAGCTGGTAGGAGCCTGTAAGGGATGTCCCATGTCGGCCATGACTCTGCAAATGGGCATAGAACGAATTATGCGCCAGCAGATTCCCGAGGTCAAGCGGGTCGAGGCCGTTCAGGACGAGGAAGAATAAACTCTTAACGGGCAGATCGCGAAATCTGCCCGTTGTATTTTAGAGACAAATGCGGTCTGAGAAGCTGACCGCCTAACGTTATATCTTCTTACCAGATTCTTTATCGAAAAGAAATGATCTCTCAAAGGCAAATGAGATTTTAATCTTATCCCCAATTCCATACCCGCCATCGGATATAAGCTTCAGCCGATCCCCCGATTCAACCTGCGCAAGCAACAACTCTTGACGGCCCAAATTCTCAATCGAGATGATTTCGCCTGAGATATCGCCGCGTTCCGAAATTGTTACATCTTCAGGGCGAATCCCGAAGACAACCGCGCCCGACTTATGCAACAGCCGATCCGGAAGCGTAAGCCTCAGTCCCGATCCAGAAACAAAAGAGCGATCTGTTACAACTCCTTCGATAAGATTCATAGCCGGGAATCCCAGAAATCCGGCGGTAAAAAGATCTGGTGGATTGCCGTACAAATCCTTTGGGGAACCGCTCGAAACAAGCCGGCCATGCCGCATAATGAAAATGATATCGGCCAGGCTCATCGCTTCTATCTGATCGTGGGTTACATAAATCGAGGTGCCATGCACGCGACGGTGCAGCGAAAGAATCTCGCCGCGCATCCGCATCCGCAGCTCGGCATCGAGATTGGACAACGGCTCATCGAATAAATAAAGCTTGGGCCGGCGAACGATGGCCCGCCCCAGCGCGACTCGCTGTCGCTGGCCGCCGGATAGTTCCTTAGGCTGGCGCTCCAAAAGCTCCGCGAGTCCCAGCATTTCAGCCGCCCACGATACAGATTTAACCCGCTCCTCTTTGACGACATGACGCGATTTCAGGCCGAATTCAAGGTTCCCTCTTACGCTCATGTGTGGATAGAGAGCGTAATTCTGGAAAACCATTGCAATATCGCGACGTTTCGGCTCCCAATCAGTTATATCGTGACCGTCAAGTGTGATATTCCCGCTATCGGGGACATCCAGGCCGGAGATTAAGCGCAGCAACGTTGTCTTGCCGCATCCCGACGGCCCCAGCAATACTGCCATCTGGCCATCGGCGACTTCCAGGCTCACATTGTCAACCGCCACTGTTTTAGCGGAATACGCCTTGTGCAGTTGATTCAAGACCAGTTTCATAGAATACAATTATACATGACTTTGTCTATTTCCTCAAATAAAATCGGTATTTATGCATTTTTATGGGAAATATTTGATGTTTTGGGTGGTTTGTTTAATAGTGAAGGGAAATAGCTGCAAGGGCAGTTGCTTGCTGTTTCCTCGAACACCTCCTTCAAGGAAATCAGGGGTGTCGGCCGGCGGGATTCTTGATTGATTCCGTCGGCTTTTTATGCAGGCAAAAATATTTGACGACGTAGTTAATCATCTCTTATATCTGATACGGCCGTAGATAATCTATGAATTGCCCCTTAATCAGGAGGAGTTAATGAACTGGAAAAGAATTTGGCTCACAGCGCTAATGATATACATAGCGCTTGAGATCACGAATATTATCTTTCACGGGCATATATTGATGAGTCAGTATAGTGCTCCCGACGCCGCTCCGGCATTCCGCCCCACCGAAATCGCAAACCGTTTTATGTGGGTATATTTTGTCACGGGCGCGGTTTTTGCGTTCCTCTTCACCTTTATATTTGCCAAGGGATACGAGAGAAAAGGCTTAGCCGAGGGGATTAGATATGGATTCTACATTGGCATTTTCTACTATTACACCATCTATTTTAACGAATTTGTGCTCTACCCAATTCCCTATCGTATAGTCTGGTATTGGATTCTCGGCGGCGTAACACAAACGATTATCCTGGGCATTATCGCTGCGCTTATATATAAGCCGAAACAGAGTCAGTGGGAAGCGACGGCATAACCCAGGTTTCTACGGAACGAATTTTAATATCTAACCGGGTTGATCCCCAGTTGAATAGCCGTGCGGGAACTCGTCCCTAATGATTTGAATTATTGGCTCTGGATAGAAGTAAGATGAAGATAATAGCGTACCTTTCCTTAATGAAGCCCCGCATTATGCTCCTGGTTCTTCTGACCGGAGCCGCTTCGCTTGTTGTTAATGGTTCGTTAATTCAATTGGGCTGGCCTGATGGGGCTTCGCGTTTCGCTCTGATTCTTCTGGCGCTTCTTCTTACCGGCGGTTCCGCCAATGCGTTCAACATGTACTTTGAGCGCGAGGTCGATTCGCGCATGAGTCGCACCCGCGACAAACGTCCGCTGCCCCTGGGATTGATTGCTCCGCGAAACGCCTTTGTTTTCGCATCGACTATTGGAGTGATTGGGGTGGCGATCTTTGCTACTTACTTCAACT
>DOTU01000321.1:4610-8396 GCA_003520965.1 Candidatus Zixiibacteriota bacterium | reverse complement strand
CAGGCCGGTCTGGAGCGAATATATTCTAATTTACCATTCGATCTTCGTGCGCCCGTTGACCAGTTAATTCGCGCCATTAACGAGCATAATTATGTACGGGCAGATTCAATTGTATCAATTATTAGAAAAAACAATTAGCTTTTAATGTAGCACCAATAATATCGATATAATCCCAATTAGAATATTATTATGCTCAGCACTCAGGACTCAGCACTCATTAAGGCAACCTGGTCTTAGCCTCATCCCAGAGATGATCCATCTCATCGAGATTGGAATCTGAGAGCGTTTTGCCCTGCTCGCGGAGACGCTCCTCGATATACTGGAATCGCGCGGTGAACCGTCGGATAGCGCCATTTAACGCCTCCTCGGGCTGCATCTCAAGGTGCCGTCCAAGATTTACGAGCGAGAACAGAAGATCGCCCAGTTCGTGCTCCTGCTTGTTCTTTTCGCCGCTCTGAAGAGCTTCCTCGAATTCGGAGATCTCCTCTTTGACCTTGGCGATAACATCATCGGGTTTTTTCCAATCGAATCCGTAGCGACCCACTTTCTCCTGTACACGGAACGCTTTGAGCAGGGCTGGTAACGATAGGGGTACCCCCTGCAAAACAGAATAGCCCGGCTCCTTGGCTTTCTCCAATTTGATACGTTCCCAGTTGTGCAGCACCTCCTCGGCGGTCAGGTTTGCTTTTTTGGCGAAAATATGGGGATGACGTTCGACCATTTTATCAGCGATCTTTTTGGCAACCAGTTCGATATCGAAAGCGTTACGCTCATTGGCTAATTGGGCATGCATCAGAACCTGCGAAAGCAGATCGCCCAACTCCTCGGAGAGTTTATCGTCGTTGCCGGAATCGATGGCCTCGATAACCTCATAGGCTTCCTCGATAATATAGGGCTTAAGCGATTGGTGAGTCTGTTTCATGTCCCACGGGCAACCGCCAGGGGAACGCAGGATGTCTATGATTTCCAGGAGCTTTTTATAATTTTCCATGAGCGAAAAGCTATGGTCCAGGGAGAAGCAAGTCAATAGCAAATAAGGTGACCGAATTTAATTGGGGTGACGAACTCTCTCCCCGAAACGATTCTTGACAATTGTCCAGATGAGGAGTATTTTGGGATTCGAGCATTTACGGAGAGATGTCCGAGCTGGTCTAAGGAGCACGCCTGGAGAGCGTGTAGGCCCCAAAAGGGCCTCCTGGGTTCAAATCCCAGTCTCTCCGCCACTATTTTTAGCCATTTAAATCATTATGAATCATGCATATCTGATTGAGCAACAAGGGATTTTTGGATTGTCCGAAATTGTCGCCAGTCGGGTTAAATCGTGCCAGATAGGGCTGGGTTAAAACCGTCCAATTTTGTTGTTTGTAACCTTCATTATACTTTCTTTTTCGGTTTTCATCATGATTGTATTTTCGATTTCTCCTTTCTTTAATTGTGTTCGCCCGTAGCAGGATCTTCGATTTGGGACCTTTCCTAAAAATATTCCAATATAAAGTACCGTAATACGGAACGGGTAAGAAATAGCTAATTTTATTAATCCGTACAAAAAGCCGTCATCATGCTTACACTTTGGCTTGACTTATGCGGCCTAAAAGCACAAGATACTAATCATGTATATTCTTTTAATTGAATTTAGGAGGATTTATGCAATGTAGGCTGCCACTTGGATCTTTTATCGTCATGATGATGATGACAATTACCCCCGTCATTAGCACTTATGCCGGAGATGGCGCACTGACACCTGAATTGGTCAGTCAAATACAGGATTCATTTGAGATGGATGCTCAATCAAGGGCAGTTTATAATGCCATTACTAATAATGATGTTAATGAGTTAGCCCTAAACCATGATCTGCTGCGGCAGCATAATGAGCTTTTCAGTCACAAAATCAAGGCCATAGGAATCACCAACCAGAAATCGAGCGGCCGATGCTGGCTTTTTGCAGGACTTAACCTAATGCGCCCTATTGTTATCGAAAAACACAAGCTCAACGGCTTTGAGTTTTCGCAAAACTATCTGGCCTTCTGGGATAAGATGGAAAAAGCTAACTGCTTTCTAGAACACATGATTGAATTTCGCGATCGTGACCCTCTTGATCGCGAGATGGAGATACTCCTGCGCGACCCAATTTCCGATGGTGGGTGGTGGGAATATGTAGTCGCACTGGTGAATAAGTATGGAGTTGTACCAAAAGAGGTCATGCCCGAGACCAATAGCTCAGAAAAAACCGACATGATGAATAATCTTATCGGCCGCAAGTTACGAGCGGATGCTGTTAAAATCCGCGAAATGGCTGGAAACGGGTGTACCGTAGATACTCTTCGCGCCGAAAAACAGATGATGCTTGCTGAAGTTTACCGCATGCTTGTCTTAAATCTTGGCGAGCCGCCGGCTGAATTTCAGTGGCGCTACGAAGAAAAGGATTCCACGCTCGCTGCCCTGAAATCATATACGCCCAAGAGTTTCTTTGATGAATTCGTAAATATTAATTTGGAAGAATATGTGAGCATTTTTAATGACCCTGCCAAAGAGCTCGGGAAACATTATCAAATAAGTCTTTCAAGAAACATTTATGATGGCAGAGATATCGATTATGTCACGGTCGAGAGCAGCATGCTTAAAGATATAGCTGCGAAATCTGTGTTGGCTGACGAGCCCGTCTGGTTTGCCTGTGATGTTGGTAAAGACCAGGATAGCAAGCATGGCATCATGGCCATGAGTATTTACGACTATGGTTCGATATACGGCATCAATATGGATATGACCAAAGCCCAACGATCGCTTTATCGCGAAAGCACTCCTAATCACGCCATGGTATTTGTTGGAGTCGATATCAAAGATGACAAGCCCGTCAAGTGGCAGGTTGAAAATAGCTGGGGGTCCGAGCGTGGAGCCAGTGGCTATTGGACATTATACGATTCGTGGTTTGATAATCATGTCTATGAGATCATTGTAAAAAAGCAATTTGTATCCAAAGATATTCTGAAATCGTATGATCAACCGGCGATTGTAGTTCCGCCCTGGGATCCGATGTTTGAAATGATGAGATAGGTAGCTTATTGGGCGGCATATTTTTGATTCTCCTCGCCACCTGAAAAGCTGATCAAAACTGTATTATAACTCAACTCCTCTATCTGTCCAATTTCATGTGAAGTTAAGCATCTAACCTCAATCGCTGGTCATGATGAACAGTGGCTCTCTATCGAAGCTCTTGTAATGAGGACGCAGGCGCTGGGTGTTGTAGTGTTTTTCCACATCGACAGTCTTTTTGGTTCTGGTTACAGTTTCAATTGCGATATTATCGTATTGCCCTTTTCTTAGGACTATCAATCGACCATGCATTCCATCGAGAATCAGATCCAAAGCCAAATTTCCATAAGCCATCGGAACAATGGAATCTATGGCATCAGGATCCCCGCCGCGAACCAGATAACCCAATTTCTGATCGATCACCTCTATCGGTTTCCCATTGTTGAATTTGGGGGAGATTTCTTTCAATTTGTGAGAAATAAGATCGCCGATACCACCCAACTTGGCATGGCCGTAAGCGTCGCGGCTCATATCCTGATAAACCATCTCGCTGCCTTCGAAAGTGGCGCCTTCAGAAACAAGTACAATGGAATATTTGCTGTGATTATGCAGTCGATCCTCGACCAGCAGTTCAGTAAGTTTTTCGATATTGAATTTAAATTCGGGGATCACGCAGCGGTCTGCGGCTCCAGCCATTGTTGGCAGCATTGCCGTAAATCCCGCGTACCGGCCAAAAACTTCGACAACCAGAAACCT
>DOTU01000321.1:0-4291 GCA_003520965.1 Candidatus Zixiibacteriota bacterium | reverse complement strand
GTGCTAAACCCGATACAATAATCGGTTCCGGGTACATCATTATCCATCGTCTTCGGGATAGCGACTACTTTGACACCTTCCTTGCTCAGCCTTACACCATAACTCAAGGTGTCGTCGCCGCCGATAGGGATAAGATAATCAACTCCGAGGTAATCCAGATTTTTAATAACCTCTGGAGTTAGATCATTCATTTCATCCTTGTAGGTATCCTGCAGATGTTGTGGAATATTAGCCCCGGCTATCCGCCCCGGGTTAGTACGAGAGCTGTGCAAAAATGTCCCGCCGGTTCTACCGATCTTGTTGACAAGCTCCTCTGTCAAAATCTGATAATTGTTGGAGTTGTCAGCCTCAGGATCGCGAATCGTATCGATTGTGCCTGCCCACCCTCGCTTGATACCAATTACCTGATAGCCTTCCCTGATTGCCCTTATGGTTACCGCTCTGATTGCCGGATTTAAGCCAGGAACGTCTCCTCCTCCGGTTAAAATCGCGATGATCCCTTTTTTATCCCTCAGATTTGCCACTTCAAACCTCCATAATAATTATATTAATATGATTCTTATGACCCTTTTGGGAATTTGTCAATACAGACGATGCAAAAATGCATAAAATTCGGCCGTAAAGGTAATAAAGCTGAAATCCAAGAGCATTATAGTTGGCAATAGGTATTCTTCAAGGTGGTCATCGGCTGCCTTTTGTATTTGGCGAAATATCCAATAGTATATTTTGAGGGCGCACCGTAACATCTTGAATCGCAATGGAATTGCTGGGCTAAAATCCCAGTTTCTACGCCATAATTCCACTAATCGCTTTTCTAACAAAAATATCGTTGCAATAATGGAAAACAGGTATATATATTTAATGAAGCTACATAAACGCAGTATTGGCTGACCATCTGTAATCAGGAGGAGCCATGCGTTTAATTATCATACTTTGTACTTGCCTTTTAATATCGATCAGCGCAGCGGCGCAAACGGGAATGCTCTGGAACAAATCGTATGGCGCTGGTAAAAAAGATGTGACCATTTTCATTCTTGGAAGTCTGACAATTTAATCTGAGGCAATTCGGTTTTATTATATGGCCTATCCGGAATAAGTAACTAACAATACGCCAATCATAGCCAGACCCACCCCCAACGCTTTTCTGATACTGAATTTTTCTTTCAAAAATACGATCGCAAATGTATAGATGAAAATCGTTGAGGTTTGATTGAGGGCGGCGGCAATTGAGGTTAGCGTGAATTTCATCCCCGCCAGCCAGAGAAACATTGATAGATAAGCGCCCATAAACGAGCCGCCAACCGTGAATCCCCAGGATTGACGTTTTTTTAAGGTTGATAAGATATTTGATCTATCCTTAAGAAAAATCAAAATAATCAATAAGCCAACGATACCTCCCAATATACGATAAGTAGAAACCCAAACCAGAGGAGAGGTATTGAGGATCGGTTTAATCATCACTACTCCAACGGCATTAATGAAGGTACCGAGGGTTCCGAAAAATACGCCTTTTACTAAATTGCCTTTGGGATAATGAGATTCACCTTTTGTCTCGGTGGCAAAAATAACAGCCGATATTATCAGGGCTACCCCGACGAACTGTAATGGCGCCAGTCTTTCACCCAGGAAGATCATCGAAAGCGCGATAATAAACGGGCCATACAGGCAGGCTACAATTGCTATTACGGCAGCACCAACCGAATTAAGCGCGATGAAATAGAAGGTATCGGCCAGGCTGATACCCATCATGCCGCTGAGCAAAAGCATTAAATAATCTGAAATAGGAGCTTTTCTAAATAGAACTTCACCAAAAATGTAGATCGTTGGAATAAAGAGGGTTATCGCCAGAAAATTCTTAAATAGATTTAAGGCGATCGGGTGTACGTTTTCGCCGCTTTTCTTGAATAGAATGACCGCAACGGCCCAAACGACCGCAGTGAGTAATGCAAATAGCTCGCCCATGATTAGCTATCTGCTGAGCCGTATTGGGTTTTCATGATGGTATCATCCTATTTCAATCAAAGCAAACTACAATGGCCCTTTAGAGCGGGCATGATAGCCTATCATTTCTGTGATTGCAAGGCGAATTTCCACCTCAACGGTGGCTGATTTAAATAGGATTTGGCTAAATTCCATACTTCAGGATATTATTATCTTTAGTTCTTGACAGATTACATGTTAGAAGCTATTTTTTCAATTAAGATATCTTCGTTGTACGCAGGTTTTTGACAATCTTTAAATAACACCGATTACAAACTTCGCGAGGTTTTGCCCGCACCCGGGATGACAATAAAGTACGTTCGCAACTGAGGAGGCATTCATGCGATTGATGACAAGGTTATCGCTATTACTGCTATTTCCGCTTTCACTACAGGCCGCCACAAACGGTCAGATGGTACTGGCGCCTGCCAACCAGGGGATTCAGACACTTTCGAAAACAACTTCGACAACAAGCGAAACCGGATTCTCTTTCAGGCTTGCGGGAGTCAACATTTCTGAGGCGACAGCCAAAGACAGCAAGGCATATCAATCAATCGAGGCCATATCGGAAACTCCGGAAAAATTCGGTTCTATTGATCAAAACGGCTACCCGGAATTGCCGCTTTATAGTCAGCTTGTTGCCATACCGGATAGGGCCGGTATAACGGTTGAAATATTATCGGCTGAATACCAGACGATCAGCGATATCGATATTATTCCCTGCCAACCGTCGGGGGAAGATAGCGCTAACAACGTTGAAATCCCATTTGCAAAGGATGAGTCTATTTATCAGCAGGATAGGTACTTCCCCGAACAACCGGTCATGTTGAACGAGCCAGTGATTTGCCGCGATCTTCGAATGATACAGTCAATCGTTTATCCGGTACAGTATAACCCTGTTCGCCGGGAGATTCGGGTCTATACCAATATAGACTACCGCATTACATACACTGGTGAAGGTTCAAGGAATCAGAAAATTCGAAGGAATAACAGGATTTCGGAATCGTTCATGTCAATGTATAGAGCGCTCGTACCCAATGCCGACGAAATGCTGGCGGCTTATACTCCGGTCCGAGGCGGGTATTTAATCATCACCCCTAACATTATTCCCGATTCATTGACCTACGCTCTGGCCCGCTGGAAACATTTAAAGGGATATCCGGTCGTTATCGCCAAAGGCACTGATATCGATCCTGACGGCGATTTGTCCAGTCAACAGGTATATGACTATATTCATAATGCCTATCAAACCTGGGAGAATCCTCCGGAATATGTTTGTATCCTTGGAGATATCAATCTACAGATACCCGATTATGGCTTCAACGGTTACGTTTCCGATCACCCTTATTCGTGTGTCGATGGCGATGATTATTTTTCAGATATTATGGTTACCAGGATGTCTGTACCGGCTACTGCGAGTACGATTAGAACTGCCATTTATAAAGCTATTATTTATGAAAAAACTCCTTACATGGGAGATCCTAACTACTGGTTACGCGGGCTATCGGCTGCCGCCAATTTGACCTATCTTGGTGCTCCTTCTCGGACCCCAAGATTAACCACTCTTTGGGTGCGCCAGGAATTGATGAGACACGGTTTCATTCGAGTGGATACTACCTTTGCCTGGGACGGTTACGATCCCGGAACCGCTTATGCAATAAACTCATTAAATAATGGCGTTTCTATGATAAGCTACAGAGGCAATGGCACGCCATCAAGTTGGGGAGGACCCTGGTTAGGTGTAGATGATCTGGACGGCTTAAATCTGAATAATAAAATGGGTATTATGGCCTCGCTAACCTGCGGCAATGGCAGGTACGGCGAAGACGAATGTTTCGGGGAGAAATGGATTAGAATGGGTGTGCTTCCCAATCTCCTTAAAGGGGGTCCGGCCTTTTATGGCGCCACCGAGAGCAATACTCATACTAAATATGATAATCCCATAATGATAGGTTATTACTGGGGTATTCTCGAGGAAGGTGTTTACAATTTCGCCAACGCTGCATTTATGGGCAAAGCAGAATTGTATAATACTTTCCCTCGCGAGCATGGCGCAGGGACATTGGTAGAAAGGTTTTTCTACACCTTTAATACGCTCGGCGAGCCGGAATTGGAAATCAGAACCGCCATTCCGCAATCCATGACGGTTACTTATCCCTCGACAATGCCTGTCGGTTCCAGTTTGATGACCGTGCATGTAATTGGCGCTGGCGGTATACCACTGGCAAATGCATATGTCAATTTGGTCAAGGGCCGGACAACCGAGGAAGTTTTTGTAGGCGGTACAACTAATGCCAACGGTGATATTATG
>DOTU01000012.1 GCA_003520965.1 Candidatus Zixiibacteriota bacterium | reverse complement strand
TTCTCGCAGTTCCCCGAAACAGGCAATGTGCCTCTGATCTGCGATATGTCGTCCGATTTCCTATCCCGCCGCCGCGATTTCGGTAAGTTCTCGATGATTTATGCGGGCGCTCAGAAGAATATCGGGCCAGCCGGTGTAACAGTGGTAATTATGCGCGAAGAGATGCTGGCCAAGTGCAAAGATGGTAATCCCACGATGTTTGATTACCGCACTCATGCCAAGGAGAACTCGCTCTACAACACCCCGCCAGCATTCGGAATTTATGTTGTCAGATTGGTGCTGGAGTGGGTGAAGAAGCAAGGCGGTTTACAAGCGGTTGAGAAAGTCAATCTCGCTAAGAAAGATCGAATCTACGGTGTCATGGATGCCAATCCTGATTATTACAAAGGCACGGTCGATAGAGAAAGCCGCAGTTGGATGAATATTACTATGAGGCTCCCCTCGGAGGATCTGGAAGCCAAGTTCATCGCCGAGGCAAAGGGTAAAGGATTCATTGGACTTAAGGGGCATCGAAGCGTGGGCGGTATCCGCGTATCGCTTTACAACGCTATGACGCTCGATGGTGCCAATCAGTTAGCCGAGTTCATGGAAACTTTCAAGAAGGCTAATTAAGAGTATATTTTCCGCGGTTTTCCTCGGCGCTCCCCAAAGAGTTCCGGTATCCTAAAAAGCCGCGATTTGTGACGGGGTTCATACCACGGATCGAGAGGTCCAGGGCCCCGTTTTTTTTATAGTATTATAAATAGATGAGTCCGGGCCCTAAAAGCGTTCCAGACGGGTTAGCGGCTATTTCGCTCCTTTGAGGGAGAATTGAGATGGGCCTGAAAGTGATCTATAAGCTTGTTTAAAATGGTAAGGGCTACTATTAACAGGGTGTCAAATTAGTGTTAAATAACCGTAAGCCTATTTATAACAGCACATTATGGGTTTAATGGCTATAAAACAACATTGTAAAATAATTGTAATTTTATGGAATATTATTAGGCGAATGCTGTAATTAGATATAGGGAAAATAGAATTTCAACCGAAATATCCCTTGGGGGGAGAAGATGACGAGGTGATCGGGTCGAAATGCTTGTACAAAATAGCTACAAAAAAACTTGACTAAAACCAAAACTGCTGATATAGTTTTTCCCAAACGTGGAGTTCTTTTCATTTTAATTGTTTGGATCTGGTCATGCTTTTCATAAGGTAAGGCAATCGTTCTCAACAGAATAAATGAAATGGAGGGAAACAACAGTAAATACATTCCGGACTTTGTAAAAGCGTTAAGAGAGAAAAGCTAAAACATTTTACAAGGAGGGTGAGGTTTGTTTGTAAAACCTACACTTAGGCTGGCCGTGATAATGCTGATCTTGCTGGCTGCTGTTTCGGCTTGGGCTGGAACAACGGGTAAGATTGCAGGCATCGTCACCGACAAAGAATCCGGCGAGCCCCTACCAGGGGTGAACGTGATGATTGTCGGGACGACAGTCGGCGCAGCCACAAACATTCATGGTGAGTTTTTCATAATCAACGTTCCGCCCGGCACGTATTTGCTCTTGGCCACGTTGATCGGCTACGGCCCGGTTGAGGTTAAAAACCTTCAGGTTTCAGTCGATCTGACAACGCCGATCGATTTTAAACTGAGCACGCAAACGATCGAGATGGGCACCGTCACGGTCGAGGCCACAAGACCGTTGATTGAAAAAGATCTCACCTCATCAAGAACCACCATTACACCATCCCAGCTGACAAATTCGGCTGTTGATGGTATTGTGGCGCGAGCCAACCTTTCCGCCGGCTCCGTTCTGGGTTCATTCCGCGGCGGTAGAGTCAATCAGGGAGAGGTCATTTACATGCTTGACGGCGTAAACCTCTCAAATCCTCTGGGCGAATCGCGAGTGGGCAGAAATCCCGGCTCCGGTTCCAGCACAGCCATGGCCACCTACGTTCCTAACGAGGCCATCGCCGAGGCCGAGGTTTTAACCGGTGGATTTAGCGCCGAGTATCCCAATGTCCAATCGGCAATCGTCAACATGGTCACCAAAGATGGTGGCGAGAAAATATCGGGTAAGGTTAAATCTAAATCGTCGCCCGAAGTGCTTTTTAACACCGACAATCTTGCAACCGACCATTTTTATCATATGCCATTCATTGTTGGCAGTGATACAACCTACAGAGATGGCACATCCAAACTCAACAAGGTGGATAAACACAATCGTTCCAAATTCTATGACATGCGCCAGCATGAGTTTTCACTTGGCGGCCCGGTACCGATTTCAGCAATCGATATACCCGGCAAGTTGTCATTTTTCTCGTCGGGCATTTATACTTACACGCGCGGTTACCAGGATCAAAGAAGCTGGAATCGATCCCAATCGATTATGGGCAAGCTGACCTACGAGATTTCGGCATCCAAGAAACTTTACATCTCAGGCTTAAAATCAACCAACAAGAGCCTTCCCTGGGATAGGGAAAGGTATTTCCATTTCACCTGGGGTGAGCCGTCATTCTTCCATACCTATCCACTCAATACCGCGACCAATGCGCGTGAAGTAGTGGATCAGGCCTATACGCCTTATAGCTGGATTGTAGGTCCGGGGCATGTCGAGGATCAGGCAGATACGGCATTTTTCACATATATGTATCACCATACGGGCAATCTGCGCTGGCTCCGGAAAATCGGAGCGGGTCCTGATTCTTCATCTTTGTTCGGCCAATATGCTTTGGTGCCTGATACAGCCTTGCTATTCGGCGCTCGCGATAGTGTCAACAGCACAGGCTGGGCCAGAAGTTATACCGAGTATGATATGGCCAACACTCTGGGCCATCCGGAAACCTGGTCAAATGAGTTTTCGCTCAATTTTACAAATAATCTCAGCGCCAAGAGTTTTTACAATCTTAGCTATTCCAGATTCCTTAGCGCTCAACGGGCGCGAGTTTATGATCCCTGGGACGGCCATCCGCTTTCCGCCGATGAACTTGGTGAACAGAGATTTTCACCGAGCGTCACTAGTTTGTATGGTTCGATTTTGCGCGGTAACCCGATGTATATATCGCGTTATACGCAGGATGATCAGACCATAACGCATACTTTTAAAGGCGATTTTTCGAGCCAGGTTAACAACTACAACTTCATTAAATTCGGAGCCGAAGGGAAATGGTTTAATTTGCTTTATGATTACCGTTCCAAAGCGTCCGGAAACAATGAATACAATTCACAATACCATGAAAAACCAGTGCAGCTTGGCATGTACGCCCAGGATAAGATCGAAACTCAGGGCATGATAGTCAATGTTGGTTTACGTTACGATTATTTCGATCCGAAGACTATCGTACCATACAATTTCCTCCAGCCGCTCAACGCAGGGTACGATAATGTCAATAGCCCATTGTATGGTGAAACCAGCAACCTCGCTGCCAGGTTGAAGAATCCTATTCCGGCTAAGAAGAAACAACAGCTTTCACCGCGCGTCGGCCTAAGCTTTCCTGTGACCGATAAGGACGTGTTGCATGTCACATACGGCCATTACTTCCAATTGCCGGTTTTCGACGATTTCTACACCAACCATGCTTTTGATCTTAGGGGTGCCTTCAAGTATATCGGCAACCCTAATCTTTCAGAGGAAAAAACGATTTCGTATGAAGCCGGCATAGAGCACGGTTTCAACGATTATCTGAAGCTGGCAGTAACCGGTTTCTTCAAAGATATTTCCGACCTGGTCAACCACAAGAAGTTTACGGATACACTCACCAGCCAGGTTTTCTGGATCAACAGCAACTCGGATTACGCGAGAGTAAAGGGTTTTGAGATCACCTTTAGCCAGAGACCGTGGCATAACTTCTCCGGAATACTGACCTACACCTATCAGATTGCCAGAGGCAAGGCCTCCGGAAAAGATCAGGTATTCCTCGATGATTACTATAACTGGATGCCCAGGACCGAGGATTTCCCACTGGATTGGGATCAGCGTCATACTGCCAAGGCCAATCTGAATTGGAGAAGCCCAAAGGATCTCGGCCCGGCTCTGGGCGATTTTGGGTTTGATTTTGTATTCTCCTATGGATCCGGGCGGCCGTTTACGGGGACTTCCAATCCTCCACCTCCCCTTCTTCCGGACGTAAACAGCAAGAGGTTCCCCAGCTCCTGGACAATCGATCTGCGCATTGATAAAGGCATAAACTTTTACAAGAGCCTGAATCTCGATGGGTTCATTGAAGTTCAGAACCTGACTAATAGGGCTAATATTAATCTGAACAACGTGAACGATGATAACTTCAACACCCTTTACTATGAAACCTCCGGTGATCCGGCCGGGCAATTTGGCGATCCTTCATTCTGGACTGCCCCGAGACGAATTCTGGCCGGTATTCAACTTGAGTTTTAGTGTGGTCCATTGAGATTTGAGACTTGTAAAAGCAGGAGAATAAATATGCGAAGTGAAATATACAGGGGAACGGGCAGGGTCTTGTTGATCCTTGGCTTGATCTCGATCCTCAGTATGCCAGCCCTGGCCATGAACAGGCAAGTGGCCGAAAATCCCCTCTTAGGGCAAAACGGATTAGCCAAGCCTGAGGTTAGCCAGGAGGTTGTCTGCAACTCCGGGAACGTATTCAACCGTGTTTCAAATTCCACAGTTGAGAAAAGATCCGGTATCAACGATTGGACAATCCTTTTGGGCGATGATTCGGGGGGGTTGCCATCGATGAGATGGCAGATTCCATCCAATTATGCCTCTTTCAACGATTATCTTTATTTTGCGAGCTTCCGCGTGGGAATCGGCAATAAGCTGGTTCATTTTTCGACAGATACATCACCGGGCGTTACTGTTAAATCGACCAATACTGATGCCACAGCGGTCAGTTTGTTCGACACCTACTTTGAGATATCGGATTCATCCGCACTGGTGGGCTCAAACGATTATATAGGCATCAGGGCTCGTTGCCATTCGTATGCCTGGTCAGAATCGTATCGTGCTAATTTTATAATTTACGATTACTGGTTCATCAACCTCAACGAGACTCCGCTGACATCGGTTTTTATGGCCTTGCATGCTGATTGCGACGTCTCAACGCCGGAAGGTGGTTCGGGCGCTCAGGCCTGGTCACGCGATGATCTTCCGAATTATTATCGCGATGATGTTACCAAGGAATACATCTCTTATATGTATGACGGCGATAACCCGGCCATTGCTGGAAACGATGTCGGTGGCAATAAGATTCCGAAGGAATCTACGGGTTATATCGGCTCCAGGCTGCTTTCCTGCCCGGCTATTGTCGGTCAAACAGAAACTGGTGTACAATCGGGTCATGGCTGGTGGGACTGGAATTCAGATCCTGGAACCGATGCCGATTGGATGCGTCTTATGAGCGATGGGCAGTGGCTTGCTCCGCCGCCATCGATTCATGATTATCGTTTCTTACAGAAGCTGGGGCCATTCGATATCGCCGGGCATGATTCGGTGAGAATCGTATTTGCGTTTGGTATTGGCGAAGGTTTAGCGGGTTTAAGGGCTAACATGGAATGGGCGAATCTGCTTTTCCAACATAGCATAGATCCGGCTTTTGGTTACAGATGGCTGGGCCCATCGGCTCCACAATCGCCGATCTTCCATCTCGATCCAGGCGATCGCCAGGTAAGGATCACCTGGGATAGCGCGGCCGAGAACGCTGCGGATCCTGCAACCGGTGAATACGATTTTGAAGGTTACAGGTTATGGAGAAAGACCGGCGCCAATGGCAGCTGGACATTAATGCTCGAAAGCGATTTAATCGATGATATCGGTCTTAACACCGGTTTAATCCACGAATTTTTGGATACCGATGTTGCCAATGGATTCCAGTATTATTATGTAGTCACTGCGTACGACAGGGGCAATCCTGCGGCCGGCATTGAATCGTTTGAATCGGGCAGATCGGGAGCGACCAACGTTGAGCCGGGCTTGAAAGTCGGGACTCAGGGCGAAGCGCAATCAGGCATTCATGTAGTGCCCAACCCGTTCGTTCTGGCATCGCCTGAAGGATTTGGTTTCGCACCGACGAACGAAAACCCGGCCCTGGAGAGAATACTTTTTGTTAATCTGCCGGCAAACGCCAGTGCTACGGTCACCATTTTCTCCCTTACCGGCGATGAAATCATAAAGCTCCGAAAGGCCGATCCGGCGTCGAGAACCGTTGACTGGGATTTAATCACCAAGTCGCGGCAGAAAGTCGTAGCCGGCGTTTACATGTACGTGGTCGAATCCGATGCTCCTGGATTTAAGGATTTCATCGGGAAATTCATGGTCGTTCGTTAGGAAGTGGAGGCAAATAATATGAGAAAGATTCTTTTACCTGCGGTCCTTATGGTCGTATTGGGCCTCTGCCTTCCAGCACAAGCCCAATTCGCCAAGGTGGGCACCGTGGGAATGAAATTCCTGGATATCGGCGTCGGCGCCAGAGGCCTTGCCATGGGTGAGGCTTATGCGGCGGTCGCAAACGATGCCTCGGCCATTTTCTGGAACCCGGCGGGAATTGCTAATATTAAAAACGGCGATTTCTTCGCTGGTTACACTAATTGGCCGGCCGACATCAATCTTTATTCGGCGGCTATTGCCAAAAAAACCAACTTCGGACATCTTGGCTTATCGTTTACCGCTCTAAACACCGGAAATATGAATCGCACTACTTTTCGCGATCCGGATGGCAACACCAGCGGTACATTCTCTTTTGAGGATTGGGCAGCGGGAGTAACGTATGCCCGTTACCTCACAGACCGTTTCGCATTCGGAACCAATGTCAAGGTTTTGCGTGAGAAGCTGGCCGATTGGGATAAAACAGGCTGGGCGGTTGATATCGGAACTTATTACGATACCGGTTTCAAATCGTTGCGTATCGGCCTGGCAATCCTGAATTTCGGGCCTGACATGCATTATGACGTCAAGAACTACGATGGCGTGCCAATTGCGCCGCCCTATAACGGGCATCCTGACGGCCTTGATAACAATCATGATGGTATTATCGATAATAACGTAGCCTCAAAGGCTGTGCCGCTACCTCTGACCTTCAGAGCCGGTGTAGCATTTGAAGTGCTTCAGACAGCCAACTCCAAGGCCACTGTTTCCGCTGAGCTCATGCATCCTTCCGATAATAAGGAGCGCTATAATTTCGGCGGCGAGTATTGGTTCATGGATTTACTGGCGGTCCGCGGTGGATGGAAGGTCAACGCCGATGAGGGCGGCTTTACGGCCGGCCTGGGTGTGAAGGTTCCATTTCTTACCGGTACCTATTTCGATTATGCCTACAGTAATTTAGGTCTGTTACAGGGAGTGCATCGTGGCTCCTTTGACGTATCATTTTAACGCAACGCCAATTAAGGAGGATTAAAGGTGAAATTACTTAGAAATCCAATCCTGATAGTGGTGGGATTGTTGGCGTTGGCTTTGCTTGTGATGCCCGGTTGTACAGATAAACCGAAAGCGCCAAGTCAAGATATCGAACCCAATACGATAATCACCACTTATGGGATTAATACGTTGCCGGATTCGGCAACTTACTTTTCGGTGACGGTATATTGGAGGGCATCGGATGCCGATGGCCAAGCCGAATTATACCGTTACTGGGTAGGGGCACTCGTCGTTGACGATACCCTGAAGACAACCTCAACGGATGCTTTCGCAAGCATCAGGCTCAATTTTGCTACAGCAGCCGATGTTTATGATTTCAACGTTCAGGCTCGTGATAACGAAGGTGTGTGGGATTCCACACCAGCCACAATCAGAATTGATATGGCTAATGTCCGCCATGGAACGGTTTTCGGTCCGCAAACCGTGGGTTCGGCGATACCGGATCCCGGGGGACTGACTTCTTCCGGTGTGCATTTTATCATTAATGCGACAGATATCGATGGTTTGATTCCCGAGTTTGAGTATGCAGTTGACAATACTGCGACCTGGACTACTGTTCCAGCCACCGTCATTCTCAACCAGGCGTCAACTCTGGAACTCGACATCACCGGTCTTGCGCTTGGACCTCACATTGTTTATGTGCGGGCAATCGACAATATGGGTAATATAGATGAGTCGCCACTGAGCATTAGTTTTGTCGTGGTTGATTACCTTCGCCCAGATCTGGCACTCGTATCAGGTATCATCCCCAACGCGTTTTATTTCTTACCGCAGGGCGGAACAACGGTTGATCTGAATACCGCCTGGTTTGGAGATGCCACCTGGTATTTTAGCAGCCTTCAATACCGTTATGCTATCGATGATACCTCTAACCGGTCTGCCTGGCAAACCCCTTCAACAGCGACTGTAACGGGATTAGTTGCTGGGGGTCATCATTTCTATCTTGAAGCCATGGATCAAGCCGGGCACAGTTCTTTCTTCGAAGCGGACTTTGGAGTGGGACAGCTAACCGGCGATCGCGGTATTCTATTGGTCAATGGAATTGATTGGACGCAGTATGGTGCCGAATGCGGCCCCATGTATCAGGATCACGGACCATACGGAAGCCACTCTATCGATTTCTGGGATTTGTTTGAAGGCGCCAGCAGTTATTATCCTGCCAATCTCGATTCCGCTTATATTGGCGCGGGATTGATTCCGGGAGATACGTTGGGGCATTACAGTTCAATGATAATGATCATGAACGAATATGCCAATAGCGGACCCAGCGATCTTGAGCAATTTAACTCGATGTTTCCACTGTTAATGTCTTATCTCAATGGCGGCGGAAATATTCTTTTGGCAACCCGTTTCGGAGCTGATTTCGTTAAGGGCGATCTGGCAACATACGGGCTTTCAGCAGGGAATTCCCTGACTTTCGATCAAATCGGCGTAAATCACAGGACTGGCGGTTTGGTTGCGGCAGTTGAGGGACTCGTCAATATTACCGGAACAGGAAGCTGGTCATTATCGGATTTGCTTGCGCCATCAAGCGATGCCGCGGTAACCAAGCTGTTCGATACTCCAGACTATCCGACTGCCATTGGCGGAATAATGGTTCAGCCAACGGGCAAGGGTAAGTTTGGATTTATCGCCGGCAGGCCGTATCGCTTTACTCCTGCGCCAATGGCGGCTGATTTTGATTACATCTTAACCCATTACTTTGGCGAGCAATAAGGAGAAATGAAGATGATAAAAAAGACTCCTTTAATGTGGTTGATTGCCGGATTGGTGACGGTGCTCGCCATCATCTTCTCTGGCTGTTCAACTGAAAAGCCGTGGGCAACAAATCCGAACGCACCGCTGGTGGTGACTCTCATTTCGGGGCCATCAGATTCGTTATCGGTTCCCATAGGCAGTGTGATCACTTTCACATGGACATATAGCGGCGGCCAAGGCACAATTCAGTATCAATACAAACTTGATGCAGGTGATTGGTCATCCTTGTCCAAGGATGCGGTAAACACAATCCGCGATCTTGCATTAGGCGCTCACAATTTTTCAGTTAGAGCGATTGACGCGGTTAATGCGACGAGCGAAATAACTGCGACGTTTGTGGTAATCCCTGAGCCTAACACCACTCCAACAGTGACAATAACCGGCGGGCCCGCGGAAAACTCATTCGTTGCTACCGGCGGGATAATCTCATTTTCCTGGGAGGGTGATGACGCCACGAGCGGGCAGGACTACTTGCTCTATCAATATTCATTTGCCGGTGTTACCTCGGATTGGGTTCCAGCTCGCACGGTCAGCTTCAATAATGTTGTTGCTGCAAATCCGGCCATATTTACGGTCAAAGCAAAGGATCTCATAGGAAATGAATCTATTCCAGATTCAGTCAGTTTTATTATCCATGACGCTACGATCCTTTATGTTGACGACTATCTCTGGTTGGATTCGTTTGGTAATACCGATGAGGCTAAGGAACGCGAACAGAAAGGTTTCTACCGCGATGCCCTGACAGGTTACGCATTTGCCGAATGGGACATTGCCGCTCAAGGTATGCCGGATTCATCATATATAACCAACTTCTCAACGGTGATCTTTGCATCTGATAGTAATGTCGGTGATGCTTCAACGACCTGGTGGTATGATGTTGGCGATGTTGATGGCGGCGTGTTGCGCTATTACATGGAACATGGCGGGCATTTACTGGCTATTGGCGCCAACATACTTCAGTGGATCTACAATACCAATCCCCCAGCAGCGGGCGATTTCGAATATGACTGGTTTGGTATCGATTCCACTTTGGGCTGGGATTACTGGTCTGATTTTACATGGGCTATTAATACCGGCAATTTAGCCGGATTACCAGATTCCATGAAAATCGATGTGGCTAAAAATGGTACTCAGGTGGATTATGCCGAAAATATCTTCGCCTTTAGGGATAGTGCAGTAGTGCTATACACCAAAGGCCTTGATATCGATGGTGCAGCGCCAGAAGATTATGGCGAATCTGTAGGGCATATTTTCTATCCCAACCATGGAGCGGCCCGAACAGCGTTGATCGATTTCGATGGATTCTCAATGCCGGGTCCCGGTATGAGGCAAACATTGCATACGATACTTGACCAATTTGGTGAAGGACCGGGGCTTTAATCTTGACTGACTTTTAGTAAAAGGCCCGCCCGTCACAACCGTCGGGTGGGCCTTTTTAATAGTACCGAGTTATGAGTGCTGAGTAAAAAGAGTTATGCGTTATTAGTTGTGCGTTATGAGATAAAAAAAGAAGAAAGTTTGAAACAATGAGGGCATCCGGACATTTAGATGTATGGCAAATATTATGAATGGGCATTATCATAGAATAGAGTTTTAAAGAGTCAGGTCCCTTGGGGGACTGACCTACGGAAGAAAGATAAGGATGGGCACAATAAATTGTGCCCCTACGATAAAAATATTAATAATTCGATTGAAAGTAAATTTGTCTCTAAATACAAAACTGTTGGGTTATTTAATAACTCTTTTATTTTTCCATAATGCAGTTGCATACTCTGCAATTATTGATAAGATCGATAAGCTTCTGGCGGATTCATCACTTTCCGAGGCAAGCGTTGGTATTGCGATATATGATATCAATACGGATAGCGTAATTTTCGACCATGAAAGTGATCGGCTATTAACGCCCGCGTCAAATCTAAAGCTGTTCACAACAGCGGCTGCGCTGCAGATTTTGGGACCGTCGTTCAGATTCAAGACCAGCTTTTATGTTAATGGGGTAGGTGATGACAAAGGGATTCTTCAAGGTGATCTGGATGTACATGGAGGCGGCGACCCGTTAATCTCCGGACGTTTCAGATCGAGCGTAACTGAGATACTGGGATTCTGGGCTGATTCACTTAAATCGAGAGGGATTAAGGAAATCGATGGCAAACTGGTGGCCGGTAACAAATTGTACATGTCGCCGGAAATAGGCCCGGCATGGTCGTGGGATGATTTATCTTACTGGTATGCTTGTCCGGTATCGGCGCTGTCGTTCAATGATAATTGTGTCGATCTCAAATTTTTCCCGGGGAAAAGGGTCGGCGATTCAGCCAGGATAGAGATCAATCCATCAACAAAATATATAACGATTCACAATAATGCGATAACAGTGGCTGCGGAATCGAGCTTTACGCTTGATTATTA
>DOTU01000025.1 GCA_003520965.1 Candidatus Zixiibacteriota bacterium | reverse complement strand
ATACTTAAGCCTGCCGAAACCGAACGGGTCCTCGTGGCTATTCAAAAATATTCGCTCGGTTTCCCTATCGAAACATTCCGGATGTTTCCGAAAAACCTCGGTAGCGCTGTTGGCCATCGGGCTGTCGATATAGATCGGTATATTGGGAATGCGCCCCTGATCCGAAAGCTTATGCAGAATATAGGCCAGCATCTGTGTCCGCCCCACCGCAAACGCCGGAATAATGATCTTGCCTTTCGATTTGGATGCGTCCTGAACGATCTGCGCTAACTCCTCCTCCATATCCTCTGAGCTTGGATGGACTCGATTGCCATAAGTGCTTTCCATGATGAGTACATCAAGATCGAATAGCAGATTGGGATCGCGTAGTATCGGCATGTTGGGACGGCCCGCATCGCCGCTGAATCCGACTCGCAGCTTTCGCCCATTCTCTGTTATCTCAAGCAGGATTCCCGCCGAACCCAGTATATGCCCGGCGTCCAGAAACGTGGCGGTCACTCCCGGCGTTACCTTCACGCTTTCGTTATATCTCACTCCGTTAAAAGATGACAGCGACTTCTCGACATCGGCCATAGTATAAAGCGGCTCAACCAGCGGCTGGTGATTTTTGCTATGAATTTTATTCATCCATTGTACATCCATCTCCTGCAAATGCGCCGTATCGCGCAGCATTATCTCGCACAGATCAACCGTGGCATAGGTGGCCAGGATTTGGTTATGAAATCCGTTTTTAACCAGGTTGGGAATATTCCCGCTGTGATCGATATGCGCATGCGAGAGCAGCATCGCATCGATCTTGGTGACATCGAACGGGAAGTTTCTGTTCTTCTCATAAGAATCTTTCCGCTTGCCTTGAAACAATCCGCACTCCAGCATTATCCGTTTGCCATTGATTGACAGTAGATGCTCCGAGCCGGTTACTGTCTGTGCCCCGCCAAAAAACTGAATCTTCATTTCTATCCCATCTTTAATTTTTGTTTGCTACCTGTCATCTATGCCTGTCTATGACCGAAAGGCGATAATAATAAATGAGTTATGAAACCGGAATGTCAACCTCAATTCGTTTTTAAAACCGATTATATCAACCATCGGCAAATTAATAGGGAATAACCATACGCCCGCTTCGTATTTGCTATAGAAAATGATAACCCTCAAACCGGAGGAGCTTATGAGACGGATCCTTTTATCTCTAACAATCGTAATCGCAGCAACAACAAATCTTTGGGCTGACGGTTTGCTTCTTCCCAGGCCAGCCCCCTGGATGCCAATCAACGCCCAGGTCAATATCAAATATCATGACGTTGATGTGCAAATTGACGACCCCGTAGCCCTGACCAAAGTCGATCAGGTTTTCATCAATCCATTCGAGCGCGAGATCGAGGCCGACTATATCTTCCCGATCCCCGACGATGCCGCGATTAGCCATTTCACCGCCTGGCTTGGCGGTCACAAGATGGAGGCGGAACTGCTTGACGCTGCCGCTGCTCGTAAAATTTACGAGGATATCGTCCGTGTGCGCAAAGACCCTGCTCTTCTGGAATATGCCGGACGAGGTATGTATCGGATGCGCGTCTACCCGATCCCCGCCCGAGGCGAGGTTCGCATTCAGATTGAATATGAGCAGGCGCTCAAATCCGATAAAGGTACCGTTGAATATCTCTATCCTCTCAATACCGAAAAATATTCCGGCGCGAATCTCGAGCGCTGCAACGTATCCGTGCAAGTGAACTCGTTTGAGAATATCGGCTCGTTATATAGCCCCACTCATCAGATGAAAATCGAACGACTCGGCGAAAAGTCTGTTAAAGCTGTTTATAATGATGAAAATGTCCGCCCCGATAAGGACCTCCTGCTTTATTTCACCCGCCAGACAAGCGATTTCGGATTCCATCTTCTCAGTTACCGCGAATCGGGACATGAAAACGGCTTTTTCCTGGGTATCCTCTCCCCTCCGCTGGATAATCGTCAGGCTAAAACCGATAAAAATGTGATCTTCATTTTGGATTCCTCCGGCAGCATGCGCGGTGAGAAGTTCCATCAGGCAATTGACGCGCTCAAGTTTTGCCTTGGCGGCCTGAATTCCGGTGATCGTTTTAATGTTATAGATTATGACGACGCAGTCCGTCCTTTTAAGCCGGGGCTTGTTTCTGCCAGCAAAGTTAATATTGATGATGCCCTGTCCTTCGCCGATAGAATCGAGGCCGAGGGCGGCACTAATATCTATGACGCTTTGGCACAAGGCTGCAACATGATCCGCTTCAGCTTCAATCCGTCATATATCTTATTTCTCACCGACGGCCAACCGACTGTCGGCAATACTGATCTTGAGCAGATCATCCAAAATACGACCAAACTAAATGAGGGCCGCGCCCGCTTGTTCATTTTCGGTGTTGGGTATGATGTCAACACCAACCTGCTCGACCGTCTCTCCGAGCAAAATCATGGCCTGCCCGAGTATGTCCTTCCAACGGACAATATTGAATCCAAGATTTCGCGGCTGGCATCCAAAATCAGTCATCCGGCCCTCACCGATGTTACCCTATCTTTCGGACCGCGGAAAATATCTCGCCTATATCCGGC
>DOTU01000264.1:1230-2903 GCA_003520965.1 Candidatus Zixiibacteriota bacterium | reverse complement strand
AGGAAAATGCTCGAGGAGTGTGGCGACTCCATGGCCATTGAATGGTTGCCCAGTGAGGCCCGGTACCACGAAAAGCTGGCTACTCCAGATGTCTCCATTGCCGATCTTATTGGCGATATCGACCCGATTAAGGCGGCTCGTGAAAAGCTTGATATCTCCAATGAAGAGGTTATTCACTGGGGTATTGTCCCGCGTACTAATCGCGGCATTTTTGCCATCAACGAGCTTCCCGATCTGCAACCGCGAATCCAGGTCGGATTGCTGAATATCCTCGAAGAAAACGATATCCAGGTCAGGGGCTTTCCGTTGCGCGTACCCCTGGACATGCTTTTGGTATTCACAGCCAACCCCGAGGACTACACTAACCGCGGTAATATCATCACACCTTTGAAGGATAGGATCGATTCCCAGATTATCACCCACTATCCGCGCTCTATTGATGATGGCAAACGAATCACCGAGCATGAGATTACGCATCAGGGCGTTGGCAATGAGATTCCAGAATTTGTCCGAGATTTAATTGAGGAAGTTTCCTTTCAGGCTCGGGGCAGCGAATTTGTCAACCAGGCGTCAGGCGTTTCCGCCAGGGTTTCCATTTCCGCTTATGAAAATTTCCTCTCCAATATCGAACGACGAGCCTTGATCAACAAAGACAACGATTATTTCCCCAGAATGTGCGATATCTATTCCATCATTCCAGCCATCACCGGCAAAATTGAACTGGTTTACGAAGGCCAACAGGAAGGACCGGTATTGGTCAGCTACAACCTCATCGGCGCCGCTATTAAAAGCGTTTTCTCAAAGTACTTTCCCAAACCCACGAAGGAGAGAAGCCGCATGGATAGGGGAGAGGATATCAACCCCTTTGAAGCTGTTACTGATTACTTCTCCTCCGGCAAAAAACTTGAGCTATCCGATTATATGCCCTTTCCAGAATACAAAAAGCAGTTGGAGGCGGTAAGTGGTTTGCGCGAAGTCGTTAGTAAATATTTCGATACTAAAAGCGAGCGCGAAATCTTACTGCGAATGGAGTTTGTCCTTGAAGCATTGCATCAGAATAACATGATTTCGCGCGAGATACATGATGCCGTGGTTCAATACTCCGATGTCTTCTCCAAAATGCTCAGTGGTATGGAGGGCATACAATGAGGTTTACCTATTCTCAATGGGATGAGGAGTTTTATCAGCATCTCAAACAGCTTTCCGATCTCATGGCGATTTTCAATTACCTTCTGGTCAGGACTAACGGCGATGTCGAAGAGACACTCCGTCTTATGGAAAAGCTGCAACGCCAGGGGTTGATTGATCCCAATTTTGATTTGGACGAGTTTAAAAAACAGCTTGAAGAAAGCAATTTAGTCAAAGACACCAAAGCGGGTCTCAAGCTGACTTCCAAAGGCGAACAGAGCATTCGCCAGGACGCTTTTGAGCTTATCTTTAAAAAGATGAAAAGCTCCGGCAATGGTCAGCATCTTCTACCCTATGAGGGCGGTTCAAGCGACGAGTGGCTCCCTGAGAAACGTTCCTACAAGTTCGGTGATAATTTCCAGTCGATCGATTATAGCTCATCGCTTCTAAATTCGATTGCGCGTAATAATAACCTTAATTTCGAGCTTAACGAGAAAGACCTCGAGGTTTTCGAATCTGAACGCACCTCCTCCTGTGCCACGGTA
>DOTU01000264.1:0-850 GCA_003520965.1 Candidatus Zixiibacteriota bacterium | reverse complement strand
GATTTATCGATAGTTCTATTCGGGGATAACGCCAAAGAGGTCAAGATCAAAGACCTGCCTTATATCAGCGTTGGACCCTTCTATACAAATACCCAGGCGGGTCTCAGGATGGCACGCCAAATCCTCATGACTAAAAAGCATGTCAATAAACAAATCTTCATGATAACGGATGGCAAACCATCGATGATTATTCGCTCCAATGGGCAAATCTATCGTAATCCTGCCGGCCTCGATCCGATGATTGTCAACCGAACCCTTGACGAGGCTGTCATCTGCCGTAAAAAGAGAATTGCCATCACCACCTTTATGGTTACCGACGATTCTTATCTGCAAACGTTCGTCCAGAAGTTAACAGAACTTAACAAGGGACGGGCCTACTTCTCTTCCGTTGACAATCTCGGAAGCTATATCCTCTGGGATTTTGTAACCAATCGCAGAAAAAAATACAACTAATTTCCATTTTTGGATAACTACAAGGCAAATCTTTCAGAGCTTTTACTAAGTGAATTTATCTATAAGATTATTGCGTCTTATGTGTAGGTTTATATTTAACAAATGTAGGGGCACGATTCATCGTGCCCTTCTATTTTCAATATTATTTTACATGATATCAGAACAACTGTAGCCCCAGTAAACCTTGGAGGAGTCTTCCATACTGCTTGCATATTATTAATCTTGGTGCGGTCAGGTTCCCAAAACCTGATCGCTTAACTAAGTATTCCGCTTATATTTTATCTTTACTCCACCGTTAATCTTTGCTATAATTCACCTACGCGCTTTTTGCATTTTGCAGAACATTGGGGGCTTTTATTGAAAAGTAAATTGATGTACGCAAACCCCTAAAATGAGG
>DOTU01000114.1 GCA_003520965.1 Candidatus Zixiibacteriota bacterium | reverse complement strand
CCGATTTGGAACAAGCTCCACTTCACTCCGGTCTATATTAATCCTGAAGATATAGCGCTTGAGCAGATCGATCTTGCATTTGAGACTGTGAATATTAAAACTGACCAGTTGCTCTATATCCCCGATGGCTTGAAAATCAAAGTAATCGAGGATGGCGCCAAAGAAATCTATTCCAGAATTACCTATACAAGGTCGTTTTATACTATCAAAATCAGGAAAAATCCGGCTCGCACTTCGCTTGATTTGAGTTTCGAGACGAAAGATCAATGGGTGGATTGCTCAGACCCCAACGCTCCCAAGATCGTGACCAAGACTCTCGAAGAGATGGCCCAGATGCATTTCGATGAACGCTCCAAGTTCTATGATCTTCCTGAAAAGTGGCATTCCAAAAACTGGATGGTGAAACGCGGGGGAAATTGGGTGAAGTTTTCAGATACCATTATGAATCGCAGCGGTGGAGTGATAACCGTCAACCTCGATACTACGGTTTTGGTAAATGGAAGCATGAATCCGGAGACAGTCACCTCGAGCGACCGTTTCACGATTTTCACCCATAAATTGAAAATCATTAATTCCGATAGCGATAGAGGATTTCTCACCAGCGGTACAGTCGATAAGAACTTATTCGATAAAATATTGATGGGCTGGCGGCCAAGGCTTTTTGCCTGGAACAGCAACTTTTATGACTGTACCCTTAAAAGGCTCTATACCGGCGATTACATTGGTGTCAGGGCGGCCGTTAAATGCGATCCCGATGACCACTCCACGGCGTCAATAGTGGAACCTGTGGTCAGCGGCGCGGGTAATTTCGATTTGCATTATCTCAAGGATTGCCTGGACCCCGATGGCAAGGGAATCGATGGGCTCCTTGTCCACTGGGTATGCAAGTTTACCCTCGATACGGGAGTCAACGCCAACCATGTAGCCAATTTCGACACCCAGGGTTTCAACAACGCAATCACGCGCTGGCAGGCTAAAAAGTATCATTTTGTTCCTGATGCTGACCCTCAAAACCGGAAACTGGTCGTTTGGCCATTCTTTTTTTTCGAACACCGCGATGCTAATCCCCACAAGTGCAATGTCACCCTGCACCTTGCTGATGGCGGACGATCCGATATGGGTATCACCAACGGAAATTTTAAAACTCCCGATTATTGCGGGCATGGAGCCTCCGTTTCAGAGGATAGCGTAACTTACGCGCGTTTCACTATGGCCCATGAAATCGGACATGCCATGGGATTGGACGACGAGTATCGGGAATCGCTCGAAGTCGATAACAGCGATAGAATCACCTGGTGGAATCCGCCGCTGCCGAGATTCCAGCAGTGGTATCCGGGCATGCCTTACTGTATCGACAATAGGGCGATGATGGTGAGCAACAAGGCTCCGAGGCTACGTCATTTCTGGTACTGGTGCCGCTGGGTAAATGAAACTACCGATGTCAAACGTCTGACCGGCAACAGTGTTTTTCACGTCGAAAATGGGCTGGGCAAGAGTTACAAGTTCTTCATTAAAGACGCAATGAATAACATTTATAAGTCGGTAGTCAATGAAGAGAACAAGCATAACGGAAGCAGCGGTATATTTGATCTCTATCTGTACAAATGTGGCGCCGATGAAACCGCCGATCTGATGATTACCGGCAAATCCGATTTTGACAGTACCCTGGTGATACGTATCAAACTTCAGTGGTTTTTCGATGATTATAGTGGGGCAACTTGGGCTAGTATAGACAGCAAGCTGGATCATTTGCGTCAATTTCAAAACCGGATAGATGCCCGACTGAACGGCAAGTTCTATCTGGAATCGGCCGATGACGATTTCAAAAAGGTATACATCCAGTTTGTGCCGCATTATTATTTCGAGGGCACAACCATTCATGATCATTTTGAGATCACGGTTAAGGCCAACAATACAGGCAGTACTCGTTATCAGCCCGATTTTAACGGTGATAATTTTACCAGCGATGAATTTGCCGTAGATCAAATCCAGGATGAAACTGCGATTATGCGCTATATGCTCGGTCTGGCGCCATTCCAGTCGACAAATACGCCGGCCGGCGTGACCAAAACCGCTATTACTACCATCAACGCCGCCGATTTGCAATTTGTGGCCGACTGGGTGAGCTCCAAGCGTGGAGGGGCCGCCTTTACGGTGAAAACATGAACGGATATCGATGTATAGCTATAACCCTTTTATTTATGCTGGTTTTGTGTTCAAGCGGCAGAAATGCCAAGCTACCCCCCACACAAAATAAAATAGAGGCAGACATGCGTTACCTTCAGCCATATTCCAATCCTCAGTTGAATTCATTCCAGGCGGTGAAACTGACCGCCGAGGGCAGATTGGGGAAAAAAATAAGCTACAGCGACGGCTCCGTGGCCGGTGCCGCCCGATCGCTGCTGTTAATTAATGATGATAATGCGGTAATCGATTATGGGGAGGCTTTTTATGCCGTCGATATTGCCCAGGGAAAATGCCTGGGTTACCGCGCGAAGACAGCGAACAGCTTTGTAGCGTTGGGTAACGGCGATAAATTTTATTTTTCCTCAAGCAACCAACTGGTTGGCGCCACGATCAAGAATTTCAAGAACGAAGAGCTTCCCGATTTCTTCGTTCCCGGCCTGGGGCAGTTTTCCAGCATGAACAATATTCGGCCCCAGGAGGAGATATTCACTGCAGCAATTCAAAATGACGGCAACCCCAAGTATCCCGAAAAAACATTTATTGTTTTTCAAAAAATTTATCCGACCACTAATACAAACTGGATACTTAAACTTGACGGTGAAGCTGCGCCTGCTCCGATTACTGTTGACGGTGCGGTCGTTGTTGCCAGAGATAAGAAGTTGACAATTATAGATAACAGCGGCAAGCTCGCAAACGAAATAACAAGCGAGTTTTCTCCTCTGTCCTGTTCCATTGGGCCCGACGGGCAGATTTATATCCTGAGCAATACAACCAGGGGCTCACTGCTGGAAGCCTATGATCTTTCGTTGAATAAAAAATGGGAGATGATCGTTGATAAGCACAGCCTCTCCCAGCCGCCGATTGTCGATGCCGGTCCGGTAATCTATCTGCTTGGGAGTGGTAGCGTTTCTGCATATCGCGGCGAACGGCTAATATGGGAAACTCCCATAGCATCGGACGCCGCCAAAGCAACTGTCTCCCAAAACGGCCAGCTGGTCGTAACTGACGGCGCCAGGATCTTCTGTGTAGATCAAAGCGGTATGATCAAATGGACCTACCAGGATAGTAAGGGTGAGACCTTTTCCACTCCACCCATATTCGACTCCCAAGGGCGAGTGTTAGCGGCATCGGATAAATCGGTTATCATACTTGAGTAGACTCTTAATCTTTAGAGCGATTGGCTTGATATGGAGATGAAAAAATCAGGAATTTCAATTGCGGTGCCGGAAGGCTGGGAAGACCAGACCATCTACACCTTCAAAGGTCCCGATGATAGCGGCATTCAACATAATCTTATTGTTCAGGTCGACCCAGAGCTTGACACAGATGATCTTTTCACTTATTCCCAGCAAAGAATTCAGGCGTTGAAAGATTCATTACCCGGTTTTGAGCTTCTTTCGGAAACTGAGCGAAAACTCAAATCTGGTTTGATGGGATATGACGCGGTTTTTAAATGGGTGCCATCCGAGGGGAAAGTGATTTTTCAAAAGCAGGTATATGTGATCTCCGGAGGAAAGGCCTACTGTTTTACGGCGAGTTTTTCCAAACATACGCTGAAAACTATCGGCTGCGACGTTGACGCCATGATAGATTCCTTCAGCGCCGGATAATAATTGATATGCAAACCAAGTTCAATAAATCCACCGATGCCCAACATAAGATAACCCTGGAGTCGTCGATTATATCCTCCACCTGGAAAGTTGCCAAAGCTTATGGCGGTAGCGATGCTGAGTTCGAGGTTAAAACGTCGCTGGTTGGTGAAGGGGCCAAGATTAAAATTAAGGGGAAAAGCGAGGGTGGTAAAAGCCTCGGGAAAATTTCGGATGTCATTTATTGCAACCAGTTCTCCGGCAAATTAACCGTTCCGGATAATATTAAGATTGGTGATATGGTATATTTCGAAGTGGAATTGCCGCAGCTTAGCCTGAAAGACGAATCAAATCATATTCCGGCCGGGCCTCCTATCGAAGTTACAAACATGAAATGGGATGTTAAGGAAGCCCGCCGAGGGGATATCGTCAAGATGACAGCAGATATTGCCGGTGTCAATGACGGCAGCGAGATCAAAGTGATTATCCTCGAATATGATCAGGATGGCTCTCACGATAAAATCGTTGAAATTCCCACCCAGGTTAAAAATAAAAAACTCGAGCTTTTCTGGAAATACGAGTATCATGAAGATACCGACGAAATTCCGACCCACGACGAGCTTCAAAAATATGGCAAAAGCTATAACCCTCCCGAATATTTCTTTGTTGTCGATATCGATTCTATTCAGTTTGGCAAAAATCAGGAATCAGGGCTGCTGGAATTTAAGGATTTTGTGGATATCGAATTGAAAAGCGAATCGGGCAAGGGAATACCCAATGAAAAGTATATCCTTTATCTTGCAGACGGCAGCCAGAGGCAGGGAAATCTCGATAACGGCGGACATGCCCGGGAAAAAAATGTCCCACCCGGCGAGATTAGGATTGAATTTCCCGATATTAAAGACTCAGTGATAAACTAACAGGATTTGAGAGTCGGTTAATGGGATTTTTAAAATTTTTTAGCGGCATAGCCCGCATCTTTAAACGACGCGAACCGGAACTGGTGGTAACCAAAATCAAGTTCGCCAGTCAAATTAATATCAATTATGCCATCTACCCCAAGGGAAGAGAACCATATATTAAAATCCCCGCAGGCTTAATCCGCGCGGCTAAGCCTCCTTATGCGGACTATAGAAAATCAAAACCAGACCCGGCAGAAAATCACTGGGAAAAAGAGGTTGCCAACGATGACACCAAGCACAGCTGGCCGGTTGCACTCATTCGAAGAGGGGGAAACCAGTACGCCCAATGGACAGCAGATGTCACTCTCAAGCTAAATGGATTATATACCGGGGAGATCAATATCAAGGCTTCGTGCCAGACGATGGCGGATGATGGATCCGTCCATGATGAAACTTTGAAAGTACCGGAAACCAAGATTACTTTCAATAATGAAGATGAAAAAATGGTTAATGTGTCATTCGACGGTATACCGGATACAGTCAGGCACATGGGTATGCTTGGGTTTTTCTGGGAATATAAAACAAACTCGATGTCCGATTATAAACCGGCGAATCTTAGCCTGCATTGCCTGCTGGTAACAAACGCTAAACCTTTGACACTGGTGGCCAAGACCCCGCAGATGAATTATCTCAAGCTGCATGATTATTTTCTGTTCGATATATTTGACTGGTCGTGCAAATGGGCTGATGGCATGGCTACTTTCGATGCCATAGAAGCCGCTATCTGGAATCTCTTTCATCCTTTTGATCCACCGGATGATAACACCAACAAGCTATTCAAGTCGACCGGATTGTTTTATTGGACAACGGCCAGTCTCAAGGCAGCCGGACAGAGTATTCATAAATCGGATGAACTCTATCAAACTTTGCCTGAAGCGCTGTGGGGAAAATATGATCCCAATGATGCAAAAAGATGTTCGGCAAGCTGCATAGTGTTCGACCGAATTTTTCTGGGAAGCATGGGTGTTCAGGGCATACCTTGCCAGGAAATTCGGATCATGCCAAACGGCGCCAGCAAAAAAGTACATTTTCCCTATAAGGGTGAGTATTACCAGGCCGGTGACTCCTGGCGCTCTGGTAATATTCATGGGCACGCGAATCCCAACGCCTCACCGGTGTGGGGCAGTCACTGGATCGCCTTTGCCTATAAAGGTGACAGCAATAATGTCCCCCTGGTCAAACCGGGGCTGTTTGACCCGTCATATGGGGGAGCCAAGATCGCCAATGTCGCTAAGGCAGTAGATGCGATGGATACGTATGAGCGGGGCGAGGTTTCTCACTATCTTGCCAAAGCGAGGTCAACCGGTAACTACTGCTGGATCAGACGGGACGAGATAACCAGGAATGATATGTGCCTGGTGCCGACAATTCTATCAGCGTTGACATGATCGAAAAATCGATGGAGGTTTAAATTATATGGGACTTGAACTTTTGGTACTCTCGGTAAATTTTTTCGATTTGTGCCTGGTGCCAGGCGCACAGGGTGTTAACCTGTTCGTTTTTGAGAGCAAAAACGGGGTTTCTACATCGGCGGAAGGTATCGAGCTTTTTGAAACCAATTGCCTGATTTTCAATCAGAGCGGGGCCTTGGATAAATTCAAGAAGATTGATGAAAAAATCGCCTACCTGCCCGGGTATAAAACCGTCGATATGGCAGTAAAGGATAAGACGCTTTATCTCGGGGCAATCAGCAATAACAAACTCGGCCTTGGATTGGCAAAATGGACTCTGAAAGAAAACGGTCCGGTTGAGATTTCTGCAAATCCGCAATTTGTCACTGCTTTCAAGCTTTCGGATGAACAGGCCGAACGGGTTGCGCTCGATCCGGCCGAAGGCTGGAGCACCATGGAGCTGCCGCCGGAAAAGTGGCAGTTCAATTCGTCGATTTTCCTGGGGCAGGATAAGCTCATGGCGGTTTTGAACACAGCCCTGGCGGACGCACTGCTGTTGGAGTATTCGGAAAAGGAAAACTCCTGGCGGGAGATTGCCAATATTCCCTGCGCCCTGGAGCCGAAATATATCGAGCTGGGCGGGCGCCGGTTGCTTGCATGCAGGAGGCCGGTGGGCAGATGGGTGGTTAAATCTCAGAGCGCTAATTATTCGATCAGCGCACCTCAGGAGGGGCTGCTCCTCGATTTTGTAGAATTGGATTCTTCGGGAAAGATATTGGCACAAAGCATGGTAAAAAAGCCATTCGGAACAGATTCGACCTACATTTTCGATTTTACATCCGACGGCAAAGGCCGCCTGGCTACTGCTA
>DOTU01000363.1:4707-8846 GCA_003520965.1 Candidatus Zixiibacteriota bacterium | reverse complement strand
TCGATAAGGTCGATGCCATGTATATCGGCTGCATGTCATCGGGGCTGTTTGTCGATCAGGAGCATCTGGGCTCGATTGGCCCGGACTACACCGGCCTCTGCCCCACGCCGGGGATTCGAGTGGAATCAGCTTGCGCGTCAGGCGGACTGGCTTTCCGGACGGGATTCCTGCATGTGGCGTCAGGTTTATCTGACGTGGTCATGGTCCTTGGAGTAGAGAAGATGAATGATGTCGACGGGGCCAAAGCAACATTCGCGTTGGCTACCGCCGCCGATCAGGAATATGAGGTTTACAACGGAGTCACATTCCCCGGCCTCTATGCTATGATGGCCAATCATCATATCAATAAATACGGCACAACGCGCGATCAAATGGCGCAAGTAGCGGTGAAAAATCATAAGAACGGTAATAAAAACCCGTTGGCGCAATTTCGCATGGAAGTGACGCTCGATCAGGTGAAGAACGCGGTTATGGTGGCCGATCCATTGACGATCTTAGATTGCTCACCTGTCACCGACGGTTCGGCGGCTGTGATTCTCTGCCCGCTTGATATGGCCAAATCGCTATCCAAAAAACGGATTGTAAAGATCGCGGGGTCGGGCCACGCGTCAGATACAATCCAGTTAGCTCAACGTGAAGACCTGTCGTATATCAAATCGACTGAGGTTGCGGGCAAACAGGCTCTGAAGATGGCCGGGCGCAAGATATCCGATATCAATTTTGCCGAGGTGCACGATTGCTTTACGATTGCCGAGATCATGGTGATTGAGGCGTTAGGGATCGCCGAGGTTGGCAAGGGCGGTCCCGCTACAATGGATGGAGTCACTGCCGTTGACGGCAAATTCCCTGTTAACGCATCAGGCGGTTTGAAATCGAAAGGTCATCCGGTCGGAGCTACGGGAGTAGCGCAGATAGTGGAGCTTACCAAGCAGATCCGTGGCGAGGCTGATGAGGGCCGCAGAGTGAAAAACGCGAATATCGGATTGGCGCAGAATATGGGCGGAAGCGGCGCCAGCTCCGTGGTTCATATCCTGGAGGGAGTGTAAGATGTCATCACCGAGATACTGGCGGGCGATGCCCCAGAGATACCGTTTCGAGGCGGCCAAATGCACAAAATGCGGTAAGGTGCTCTTTCCTCCAAGATTGGTTTGCCCCAAATGCCATAACCGCAAATTTGTAAAAACTAACATTAACGATATCGGCAAGGTTGAAACCTTTACAGTCATTCGAGTCGCGCCGAGCGGATTTACCGATTTGACTCCTTATCCGGTGGCAATTGTGAATGTCGGCGATGGGGTCAAAGTGCTTTGCCAGGTGGCCGATTGCGATTTGGAAGATCTCAAAATTGGCATGTCGGTTCGTTTGGAGTTCCGCAAAGTTGCCGCCGAGGGCGAAAGCGGAGTTATCTATTACGGCTATAAGGCTGTGCCGGAAGTAAAATAGTTATGAGTTAATAGGAAATGTGAAAAGGTTAATGGAAAATCAAAAACTCATATTGTACAATAGAGGGGCGTAGCAATGCGCCCCTTTTGATGATTATAAATTTACTGTAGGTGGGGAGCTTGTCTCCCCACATTTCGGTCATATCACGGTCCTTTTAGGACCTAAGTCCTGACCGAACATTTAAACCAAGAGGAATAAGCACTGCCTTGCTCAACGGAAATGAAGATGAAACGAGATCACCCTTGCAAGAACTTCTGAAGACATAAAATTTATTATTAATAGATCGGTTAGCTCAGGTTCGGGGATCTGACGCCACGAATAGATGGAAAGGCCAGCATGTTCCGCATAGAATCCAAGATCGATACCAAAAGCGAAGAGTTCAGTAAAAACGCAGAGGCGCTGAAAAAGGTAGTGGCTACTTTTCGGGAACGCCTCGTTGTCGTGCAAGCGGGCGGGCCGCCCGCGGCGCGGGAGAAACATCTGTCGCGCGGCAAACTGCTGACTCGCGACCGGGTCAAAAAGCTCTTCGATAAAAATACGCCGTTTCTGGAGCTGTCTTCTCTGGCCGCATACGATATGTACGACAACGAAGCCCCCAGCGCCGGGATCATTACCGGTGTCGGCGTGGTGCACGGCCGCGAGGTGCTGGTAGTGGCTAACGACGCCACCGTTAAGGGCGGCACCTACTTCCCGCTGACGATTAAGAAGCATGTGCGGGCGCAGGAGATCGCCATGGAGAATCGTCTCCCCTGCGTTTACCTCGTTGATTCAGGTGGGATATTCTTGCCGCATCAGAAAGATACATTCCCCGACAAAGGGCATTTTGGAAGCATCTTTTATAATCAGGCGAGGATGTCGGCCATGGGACTGGCGCAGATTGCGGTGGTGCTTGGTTCCTGCACCGCGGGCGGCGCGTATGTTCCGGCCATGAGTGATGAGGCGGTCATTGTGCGCAAACAGGGAACCATCTTTATCGGTGGGCCGCCGCTGGTCAAGGCTGCTACCGGTGTCGATGTCACCGACGAGGAACTTGGCGGGGCCGATGTGCATTGCCGCATCTCCGGCGTGGCCGATCATTACGCGCACAACGATGAGCACGCCCTTGAGATTACGCGCAATATCATTCAGTGTCTTCAGGCTCCCAAGAAGACCGATATCGGACGAGTCGAGCCGTTGGAGCCCGAATATGATCCCAAGGAACTGTACGGTGTCATGCCGCGCGATATCAGAAAACCGCTTGATATCAGAGAGATCATCGCTCGTATCGTTGACGGCAGTAAATTTCAAGAGTTCAAGGAGCTTTACGGACAAACGTTGGTCTGCGGCTTTGCGCGCATCATGGGATACCCAGTCGGAATTCTGGGCAACAACGGCGTGCTATTTTCGGAAAGTGCGAAGAAGGGAGCGCATTTTATCGAGCTTTGCACGATGCGCAAAATCCCGCTGGTGTTTTTGCAGAATATCACCGGCTTTATCGTGGGCAAAGAGTATGAGCATGGCGGTATCGCCTCCGATGGCGCCAAGATGGTGCATGCGGTAGCCAACGCCGATGTGCCCAAGTTTACGGTGATCGTGGGCGGCTCTTATGGCGCGGGCAACTATGCCATGTGCGGACGGGGCTACGATCCTCGTTTTGTCTGGATGTGGCCAAATGCCAGGATCAGTGTCATGGGCGGCGAGCAAGCGGCCAGTGTGCTGTTGACAGTCAGGCTCAAAATTCTCGAATCACAGGGCAAGACGATGACCAAAGAGGAGCAGGATGCGTTTATGGCCCCGATACTGGAGAAATACGAAGCCGAAGGCTCTCCCTATTTCTCCACCGCCCGTCTGTGGGACGATGGTATCATCGATCCGCTCGATACCAGAAATGTCTTGGGATTGGGAATATCGATCGCGCTCAATGCGCCGATACCGGAGCAGAAATACGGAATATTCAGGATGTAACGAATGCGGTCAGGGCAAGCCCTGACACGCAGATTAATGACAATTAGGAATAATTATGGCAGACTATACTACCATTAAATTTGAACAGCGCGGCAAGGTTGCTTGGATAACAATCAACAGGCCTGATGTTAAAAACGCTTTCAATGCGACGGTGATATTGGAGATCGCAAGCGCATTCCGCGATATAAACGATCGCAAGGACTTGCGCGCAGTCGTCCTGACCGGCGCGAGTGATTCCTTCTGTGCCGGAGCCGATCTCAACTGGATGGGGGATGTCCTCAAATATTCGTATGAGGAGAACCTGGCCGACTCCCTCAATCTGGCTGAGATGTTTCATCTGATGTTTACCTGTCCCCTGCCGACGATTGCGCGTGTCAATGGTCCCGCTATTGGAGGCGGATGCGGCCTGGCGGCGGTCTGTGATATTGTGATAGCATCAGAGAAGGCTATCTTCTCGTTAAGCGAGGTCAAGCTTGGCCTGGTGCCGGCCTGCATCTCGCCTTATGTGATCCGCCGCATGGGCGACAAAAACTGCCGCGAATACTTCCTGACCGGAGAACGTCTGACTGCGCAAAAAGCTCTTGTGGCGGGACTGGCCAATCAGGTTGTGGAACCAGAAAAGCTAAATAATGCGGTTAATACGCGAATTGATCAGCTGCTCTCCAGCGGCCCGGAGGCGCTGGACTGGTGCAAGCAGCTTCTGCATAATGTGCCATCGATCCCTGAGCCGGAAGTCGGCAAATACACCGCCG
>DOTU01000363.1:0-4465 GCA_003520965.1 Candidatus Zixiibacteriota bacterium | reverse complement strand
CGGAAGTCGGCAAATACACCGCCGAGGTGATCGCCCGTTTGCGTATGGGGGCCGAGGGCCAGGAGGGTATGAAAGCGTTTTTCGAGAAGCGAAAGCCGAAGTGGGCGGAGTAGGGAAAGCAGGCCTGAATAACATAGTAAAATATAAGTATTTATATTTTACTTTTAGGCATGAGAGTAAAATAAGGAAAATCGTATTAATCTGCGTATCAGGGCTTGCCCTGACCGTGGAATATCAAGATAGCTTTGAGGAGCGTTATGGAATACCTTTTTCAATTTCAGGTTGATGCAGATGATGTAAAATATGATGTTCCTCTGATTTTCCATTACAAGAATATAGAAATTGCTCTATATCTTTACGAAAAAAAGTGGATATCTTCAGGCAAAAAAATCCATTTTACGGTAATGGCTGAAACCTGGAAGGACGCGCTAAAAATAATATGGGATAACCGTACCGAATTTAACCATAGATTGATGTTCCTGACAAACGAAGCTATTATAATGGGGTTTTATCCAGAATTCATAATGGAAAATCAATTCGGAAAAAAGATAAGGAATATTCATTTTTGGGACTTACACTTAAAAACTGAGCACTATTTTAATCCATCTTATATTGGCATTACTGATGACCGCTTTGGGCAGGTGGTCGATGATTTTTTATCACAAGATATTAAAGAATCTGATTTTTTAGCTATGGGATTTTATAACGAAGCGCTACAATCAAATTTGCCCACGGAACAATTGAGAACTCTATATTTAGCTCTCGAAGAATTGATTGGCGGCGATGCATCATCAAAAAGATGTCCGGAATGTGGTGCAAGATTAAATCCACGTGCTTCGAATCAACAAATAGATGACTTTTTTTCTCAGCAAATTGAAGATAGTGCGATTTTCGGAACCTGTGATTATCCAAAAGCCGCCGAATTACGACAGTTAAGAGGTAAATTATCCCACCCGCCCAATAAAAGAGGTATAGTTAACAATCGTGATTTGACCGAGAACATTAAAGTTCTATCTCGCCTTATTAGATGCCATCTTGAAACCAAATATGGTTTAGATTACACTGCATACGCGGTCGCCAAGCCTTGGGGAACACTTATGGATTTTAACGCGAAATTTAATACTGAGAAGAAGGAAGAAAGATTCGCGTTAGATATTCCGCCTTTGCAGGAATATATAGATCGCGTAACTAGTTCACGATGGATTTTAAATGAGGAATAGTCTGATATTCAGTTTTTAAAGAAAGGGTAGGATATGATAATGCCAAAATGGTTTTTGATTTTAGGGTCTTTTGGGCTTGTTTTGACAACTTTGAGTTCCTCTACCAAAGCTAGAGATGACAACTTTTCTCGTGGTTCTCTCAAGGGGCTTGATAGTATTTTTGTCCAAATAGATCCCCTGCCCTCCTACATAGACGGATATGAAACCTATACAAATCAAATACGAACCGATACTGAATTAAAATTAAGGCTTGCAGGAATCAATGTAGTTACAAGCGCTGGCGATATTCCTCCTGGCGGCCTTGCTCTCAACCGAGATGGTGCTACCCTTTATTTATCTTTTACTTTTTTAGGAAACAAGTCCAGCGATGTTCTAACTTATTCGATGGAGTTGCAGATTTGGCATTGGGTTTCTTTAATGCGTAATATTGATATTGGCTCTCCGGCCATTACGTGGTCTTGTGGTGGTATCGGTACTCAATCCATTCCTGAGGACTTAAGAAGGCAAGCCAAAGATATGGTAGAAATATTTATTAATGCTTATCTATCGGTCAATCCAAAAATCGAAAATACGAAAATTAGCAATGAATCTAAGGAGACGAGAAAATAATAATAGAAACATTGTGCCCTTCCGAATCGAAAATGTTCAATAGCAATCGCTAATCGGCACATAATACAATTACAAATAAAAACATCCGCGCCCAGCGGGAATATTTACGAAACGAGATCACTCTTGCAAGAACTTCTGAAGACTAAAAATTATTAATAGATTCGAAGCGTCAGGTTCGGGGACCTGACGCCACAGATAGATAGGAACCAATGTTCACCAAAATCTTAATTGCCAATCGCGGCGAAATAGCGATCAGAGTAATCAAGGCCTGCCGGGAGTTGGGCATCAAATCGGTGGCGGTCTATTCGACTGTCGACCGCAATGCGCTCCATGTGCAGGAGGCTGATGAGGCGGTCTGGATCGGCGAGGCTCCAGCGCAGGAGAGCTATCTCAATATCGAAGCCATTATCGGCGCGATAAAGAAAACCGGGGCAAATGCCGTTCATCCCGGCTACGGGTTCCTGGCGGAAAACCATCTCTTCGCTGAGCGCTGTGAGAAGGAGGGGATCGTCTTTATCGGCCCCGATTCGCGCTCGATGAAGTTAGTGAGCGATAAGGTAGCGTCAAGACAGGTTACCGAGAAAGTCGGCATTCCTCTCATTCCTGGGATGAAAAATAAAAGCACAGACGTGGGTGAATGTATGGCCGCGGCTGAGCAAATCGGATTTCCGGTTCTGCTCAAGGCCTCCGCTGGCGGCGGCGGTAAGGGGATGCGCATTATTAAAAGCCGTGATGAGCTGGCCTCAGCGGTTGAGGCCGGGATGCGTGAGGCAAAGTCAGCATTCGGTGACCCGTCAGTTTATCTCGAAAAATATATCGAGCAGCCCCGGCATGTCGAGTTTCAGGTCTTAGCTGATAAATATGGTAATGCAATTCACGTTTTCGAACGTGAATGCTCAATCCAGCGTCGTCATCAGAAGATTGTCGAGGAATCACCCTCGCCAGCGCTCAACGAGGATCTCCGTCGACGAATGGGCGAGACCGCGCTCAAGGTAGTTGAGGTTTCGGGCTACTCCAACGCCGGCACGGTTGAATTTCTGGTTGATAAAAAAGGTCACTTCTATTTCCTGGAAGTCAACGCTCGCTTGCAGGTGGAGCATCCAGTGACAGAGCTGGTGACCGGGATCGATCTGGTGCATGCTCAGTTCAGAATCGCCGCCGGCGAGAAACTCTGGATCAAGCAAGATGATCTCAAGCAGCGCGGTCACGCCATCGAGTGCCGTATTTATGCCGAGGACCCCGAAAACGGATTTCTTCCATCTGCTGGCAATATCTTATTCATGAAAGAACCAACAGGGCCAGGTATCCGTCACGACTGCGGTATCTACTCCGGATACGAGGTGCCGGTATATTATGATCCGATTCTCTCCAAGCTGATCGCCTGGGCGCCGACTCGTGAACATGCTATAAAGCGAATGGCTGCCGCGCTTCTGGATTTTCCGTTGCTGGGGATTAAGACCAATATCGAGTTCTTGCGTGAAATAATGACTCATCCGGAATTTGCAAATGGAAACACATTCACAGACTTCATTCCTCGAAATCTCCCCGATTGGACTCCGGCCAGAAGCGAGGAATTATTATCGCAGGCCGCGCTCGCCGCAGCGATAGCATCTGACAAACCGAAACGGGGAGCCTTTGCAGGCAAAGCGGAACTACTATCCCCGTGGGAAACGCTTGGCGACTGGCATATTGGATCAGGTAAAGGATAGATTATGGATTTAGTATTTGATGGTAAAACATACTCGGTTGAACTTGAGCCGCAGGCAGTATCAGGAGAAATCAAGGCCAAAGTGAATGAGGAATCATTTTCCCAATCGGTTATCAGGATTTCCGATAATACTATTTTATTTCTCTCCAGCGATAAAATCCAAAAAACTTATGTTGCCTCAGATAACGGTAAAGTCATTGCGCATATCGATGGCAAGGTCGTGGCATTCGATAAAGTAATAGAGGGCCAGAAAAGCTTTTCCAGAGAAGCGCTCGAGTATGGCAGCAAGGATCAGGTATCAACACCTATGCCGGGTAAAGTTGTGAAGATTCTGGTCAAAGAGGGTGATCACGTAACTCTCAAACAGCCTCTTGTGATTGTAGAATCTATGAAGATGGAAAACGAGCTGAAATCGCCGTCGAATGGAGTGATCAAATCAATTCACTTTGCCGCGGGCGATTTAGTAGGAACCGGGCAGCCGATAATTAGAATCGAGCCTGAGGAATAGATATGACAGAAATTCTAACACTTTTAAGCTCGCATCGCTCAATCCGCAAATTCAAATCTGACCCCATTGCCGAGCAGTTACTTGGCGAAATCATTAATTCCGCCAGGCAGGCGCCAACATCATCGAATCTTCAAGCATACTCCATTGTTGTAGTTAAAGACCTTGATAAAAAGAAAAGGATGGCACAACTCGCCGGTGATCAACCATGGATTGAATCATGCCCGGTATTTCTTGTGATCTGTCCTGATCTCTTTCGTCTGGAACAGGTCTGCCGTTTGCGCAACTATGAGACCAATGATAAATATATTGAGAATTTTATAGTGGCGGTTGTTGATGCCGCGCTGGTAGCGGAGAATATTCTGGTGGCATCTGAAGCCAGCGGATTAGGCGTATGCGTGGTCGGCGGAATTCGCAACAGTC
>DOTU01000053.1:2517-6597 GCA_003520965.1 Candidatus Zixiibacteriota bacterium | reverse complement strand
CCCTCGTATGCCAACTTAAAACAAATTATAAAGGCTACTTCATTCAAGCTGATTTATTTACCTGTTTGTAGGGGCACAATTTTATCCGCCGTGGCGGATTATTGTGCCCTTCGATGTCTATTACTCCTATCATAATTTCTCATTTTATATGCATGATCCGTAACCCCTCCCTCAGCCCTCAGTACTCAGCACTCATTACTCAGTACTAATTAAAAAGCCCCGCGGCTCCCTGCCTGCGAGGCTTCCATGCAATGTCTCAAGGAGAGACTGTTAGATAAGCTTTCTTAGTATTTCCGATATATCCTTGGCCCGCTGGAAACGAAGATCCGGGTCTTTCACCAGCGCCTTGGCGATGATCTTATCGAATATGCGCGGGATATCCAAATTTATCTCCGATGGGCGCGGCGGCTCCGTGTGCAATATCGAATAAATCAGTGCCGAAATAGTGTCGCCCTTAAATGGTTTTTCACGAGTCAGTATTTCATAGAAAACAACTCCCAATGAGAAGATATCGCTGCGGCGATCCACCGGTTGGCCTTTGAGCTGCTCGGGGGAGATGTAGTTGGGTGTGCCCAGCGCAGTGCCAGTTTGCGTCATCGAGGCCGACTTATCCAGCCGCGCGATACCGAAATCCATCACCTTGACCTTGTTACCTTCGAGAATCATGATATTGGCCGGTTTGATATCGCGATGGACGATTCCGTTTTCATGCGCGTAATCGAGTGCCTCGCAAGTCTGAATCATTACTCTGGAGATAGTGCGGTAATCCCAATCGACACTCGTCTTGAGGAGATTCTCCATCGTCTGTCCCTGGAGATACTCCATGGCGATATATTGTGTGCTGCCTTCCTCGCCGACATCATAAATCGTCACAATGTTGGGATGAGAGAGCTTGCCTGCCGCCTTAGCTTCTCGGATCAAACGTTCCCGCAACTCCCCGATCTCATCAGAGTCAGCCACTTGATCCAGCCTGATTGTCTTCAACGCTACCGGCCTATCGATTGCCGGATCAAGTCCCTCATAGACTGTGCCCATAGCCCCTTTACCTATTGGGCGAAGAATTTTGTAGCGCCCAAAATGGTCTGTTGTCGGTGCCTCCATTATTCCCACGGCAGCGCCGGATGACGATGGCGCCTGTTGGACTGGTGTTTGTGGCGCTGAAAAAAATGTATCCTCGTTTTTTGGGGGTGAAACACGTTCTGAGATAGTCTGGGCATATTGCTTCTGGGATGGATAGGGTGTTGGGTCGCCCTCTACTGGAGCCTGTTGTGAAATCTGGCCGGATGAGAGCAGCGATTCGTAATCTATCGATTCCTCATCATCTTGATCTCGTTCGGCTTTAATTTCACCGCTGGTTTTAATTATTGGAGCGGCTGCCAACAGGAATAATATTTCAAGCGCCGGATAAAAAGTTCCGGTCATCATGTTGAACGTAGTAAACAGCATATAGTTAATTCCCAGTAAGGCTATCAAACATCCCATCAGCACTATTACTCTGCTGATTAAGGAAAGCTTTGGTAAGACCAGGGCGCTGAATATGCCGATAATTATCAAAACGAATAGACTCAAGTTTAGCGGGCCGCTGAATCCTTTGAGTGTATTATTATCCAGGATATTCTCAAGAATATTTGCATTGAGTTCTAGGCCCGTTAGGTTGCGAGTTGTGGGAGTTGAGTAAATGTCTGTTGATCCGTTAGCGGTATATCCAAGTAAAACCAATTTCTCGCGGAATTCTCCCAACGGAAGCTGCTTGGAAATAACATCAGATGCCGAATAGAATTTGAATGTTTTCTCTGGACCGCAATAATTTATATTCATTTGACCCTTGGGGTCCGTCGGGATTCGTCGCTCGCCAAACGTCACAGCTTTTCCGACACTTATTCGCAGTTGGCCGGGATCAATATCCAGGTAATTTGCCGCGGCTGCTACCTGGAATGATGGGAAGAATTCGCCCCTGTAGCCTACTATCAGCGGCTGCCATCTAATCTTACGATCATCATCAAAATTAAAATTAATAAAACCAAGCCTTGCCGCAGAATTGGCCAGCACAGGTTCTGGAGGAAAAAGCCGGGATGCTATCAGCGGCGGATATTTCGAAAATGATGATAAGTCGTCAATGGATTTGTAAACGCAATTGGCCAGCCCGTCGGGGAGAAGTACTCCTTGTGAATTATCGCCTTGCGAATAATGAAAACCGATTACCGCATTATGGGCTCGCGTTAGCGCGTTGGCCAGGGAATCGTTGTAACCGGTCGAACTCTGGTAATCGTTGGGGCTGAATGTCATGTCTAACGCGATTGTCTTTGGCCTTAGTGCGGAGATAGCTGTCACAAGCTGGGCCATCTTATCGCGATTCCAGGGCCACTTGCCTAAGTTCTGTAGACTTCGATTATCGATTCCAACAATTACAATATCCTGCGGGACAATTTTTGGCCCTCGCACCTTAAACATGACATCCTGAATGGTTAGTTCAAGTTTTTCCAGGCTCTCATGTCGGTCAAAATATAAGCTCACCACGAGTACAAGGATAAGAATGTAAAGAATCGACCCGGAAAATTTTTTAAGCATGAGATATCTCCCACATCCAATATTTAGGCCACAATGAAAGAAAACGTACCGGCCTTCTAAACTTCTATTCGCTTTATTAAAATCGGCAAATTTTGGGAAACGTTTAGGGGAGAAGAGCAATAAAATTCAAGTTCTTTATGACCTCGTCGGGCTGCGGAATTTCGGAATTTATACTGTCGGACTGATAATCAGGCAATACGCCTTGCGCGATAACCGGGAAAAGTCCAAATAATAAGATCATCACAGCCAGGATAAAAACAAATAGCGCCAATCTTTTTATGAAAGACACAATCCCCCCGATCTATATAAATCTGTGCTATCTTCCGACTGCTAAGCGTTCAATAAGGTATTCAGGAAGACCGATTTTGGCCATGTCTTTTTGTGTGGCTTTGATATCGTATGACACTCGCTTATGCCGCACTATTTTCTTTGATGAATCAAATATAAGATAGCAGCTTCTGGGATCTCCATCGCGAGGCTGTCCCACCGAGCCAATATTAACCAGGTACCGGCGATCATCTAATAGAATCTCCTCAGCCTGCCTCGATAACGTTACTTCGTTTGAATTATCCTTATATACTGTATAGGGGCGATGGGTATGCCCGATCATACATATCCGCTGTTTGAAATAGCCGAACGCCTCTTTGGCGTCGTCCATATCGAGAATATAGTGCCAAAGTTCCGGCTCTTTTGGAGAGGAGTGTACTAAGAGAGTATCGTTAAATTCATGCTGCAACTGAAAATTGGACATAATCTCTATTGTTTTCCGCGAAATGGAACTTTTTGTCCAACCCATCGATTCAGCCGCGTATTGATTGAAAAAATCGGTTTCCATAAGGCCCAGTGCGGCATAATCGTGATTGCCCATAAGCTTGACCGAGGCTACTTCGTTAATCAGCTTAACGCACTCATCGGGGTAGGGGCCATACCCCACAGCATCGCCCAAAAAAAAGACTTTATCTATCTTTTCAGCTCTGAAATCTATGATACAGGCCTTGAGCGCCTCCAAGTTTGCATGCACGTCCGAAAAAAAGCCGTATTTCATTAAGACCTATTTTCTACAAAACGATAGACCGTTTTCCCCACTTGAATTATATCATCATTTTTAAGCAGATGGCGTTCAATTTTCTCGCCGTTGATCTTGGTCTTGCCCTTTTTGCCAAGATTCACAATCCAGAAACCCTCGGTCTCATTGACCAGCTTGGCTTGAATGCTGGAGAGGAAAAACCCCTTGGCCTTGATATTCGCCAAAGCTGATTTACCAATTGTAACAACATTTCTATCGATCGGGTATTCCTCAAATTCGGCGCCAGCCTCTCCCAAAAGGAGCGATTTTCCGGATTTGGAAATAAGTTGCTTGTTACGCGAATCCTTGGCCAAAAGCTCGCGCTGTTTTTTGGTCTGAAGTACCATTGTGCCATCCATCTCAAATGGCGAACTGTCCCGATCGGCTCCGGGATGAAAGACGAGCGCATATTTTCCGATAGTTATGGTATCGTTTTCCTTCAACAC
>DOTU01000053.1:0-2158 GCA_003520965.1 Candidatus Zixiibacteriota bacterium | reverse complement strand
TGACGCCGAGAAACACCTCTGTTGTCGAGCACTATATCGTTATCCGGTGTGCGCCCGATGGTGATCCTTTTTTTCTCGGTGATGAATTTTTCGATGATTTTCTCTTCGAATTTGACTAATATTTCCGGCATAACTCCCTCCCTTAAGGGGCACAACTCTAATTTTACTCAATCAACTCCGTTTGTCAACCGTTACTTGTATCGCTACTCCCGATGGTCAGAATGACCTTGCGAGTGTATGACGCTTACTTTATATTGTCGGAACGATGTGGTTAAACTTTACGAACCAAAGACCTATATTGTTCGCACCCATGGCCGGTATCAGCGATTCCCCGGCTCGACGCATTGCCCGGCGGTTTGGGGCCGATATGACAGTTTCGGAGCTTATTTCCGCTGAGGGCATTTCACGAGACTGCCGTAGAACCTATGATCTAGCCAGATTCGATAACTTAGAACGTCCCATAGGCTTGCAGATTTTCGGCGCAAATCCGGAATCAATGGCCCGGGCCGCCTCCCAATTGGCTGAATTAAACCCTGATTTCATCGATATCAATTTTGGTTGTCCGGCCAGGAAGATTGTAGGTAAGAATGGTGGAAGCTCCATTTTACGCGACCTCGACCTTTTGGCAGTTATTGTCGGCCAGGTTGTCAAGGCCGTTAATTTACCCGTAACAGCCAAGATACGTTCCGGTTGGGATAGCACTGAGCTTACATATCTTGAGGTTGGAAAGATCATTGAACAAGCCGGAGCGGCGGCTATCATTATTCATCCGCGAACCAAAACACAGGCGTTTTCGGGCCAGGCTGATTGGGAGGTAATCAGGGAACTTAAGGCCAATCTTAGTATTAAGGTTATTGGCAACGGCGATATCCACAGCCCCGAAGATGCCAGGCGTATGTTTGATACGACCGGTTGCGACGCTATCATGATTGGTCGTGCCGCCATTGGAAATCCGTGGATATTTAACCGCATTAAACGATATCTCTCAACCGGAGAAATTCCTCCTGAACCGAGCCCGCGCGAACGGATAGAACTGGCGATCGATCATCTTGAACTGAACATAGAGTATCACGGTATGCCTCACGCAGTCTTTAGAATGCGAGGCCAGTTCTGCTATTATCTTCGCGGCCTGCGCGGCAGCAACGAAATTCGAGCCTCAATAAACCGCCTTCTATCGCCTGACGATATTAAGGAACTCTTATTCAATTATATTGATAAACTCTCAAACGAAAACCAATTTCAAACCACAAATTCCGTACAATAGTCCGGAGTGTAACGTAATTCAATGAAATTGGATAATATCAGAAAAATATTAAATGATGTTGCCGGCGGCAAGCTATCATCGGATACCGCAATGAAAAAGCTGGGCTCGCTCTCTTTCGAGGATATCGAATTTGCCAAACTTGATCATCACCGCGCCCTCAGAACCGGAGTACCCGAGGTGATCTTCGCACCCGGTAAAACTGACCGGCAAATAATTACAATCTGCGAACACATGCAAAAAGCCGGAAGCGATATCTTGATCACTCGCGTTGGAAAAAGCACTTTTGTAAAACTCAAGCGCAAATTCAAAGGCATCAAATATAATGAAATCGCGAAAATCATTTATGAACCAAGAGATAAAAAAGCGCTTGTTAGTAATAAAATTATCGCCGTAGTTAGCGCTGGTACAGCCGATATGAACGTAGCCGAGGAGGCCGCGATCACATCCGAGGTTTTCGGCGCGCGTGTGGAACGGGTCTACGACATTGGCATTGCGGGCATTCACCGCCTCCTAGCCTATCAGGATAGGCTTTGCGAGGCCTCTGTTGTAATCGTCGTTGCCGGCATGGAGGGTGCCTTAGCCTCCGCTGTTGGCGGCCTCGTACCCGCCCCGGTAATTGCGGTGCCTACATCAATAGGCTACGGCGCCTCGTTTGGCGGATTGGCGGCGCTTCTTTCGATGCTTAACTCTTGCGCGCCGGGGGTGACTGTGGTTAACATCGATAACGGTTTCGGCGCTGCTATGGCGGCTTTGAAGATGGTCAAGATAATGGAGCGTAAATCCAGGTAACCTGCCGGGCGGCATGCTTCGTTCGACATAAGATGTCGAACGCAAAAAATCCGCAAGAGTTTGCTTGGATAATAGCTAAGGTGAGGATTTTCGCTCCCCCCGACC
>DOTU01000139.1 GCA_003520965.1 Candidatus Zixiibacteriota bacterium | reverse complement strand
AGCTGAAGGTCATTAGAATCAACGCCGGACAATCCATGTTATGCGCTGAGAAACCGGTGCAAATTTCGGAATGATGTGGCGTACCGTTATCGATATTGCCATCATCGTCATCCAAAGTCAAATAATCGATTGCAATCTGAGGCGTGATTGTGCCGCCCGTATGAACAAGCATTGCATTGATAGCCAAATTGGCTAGAATATTCATGTAAGTAGTCGGATTGCTCACAATCAATTGATTCCTGATGCTCCAAACGCAGCCGGACATAAGCGGAGCGCAAGCGTGAACCTCGCCGGAACATGGATACTGTAGGGTATTATCCGCAGAGCGCAGAGGTTCGCTACATGATCCGAAGAAACCATATCCGGTGCCCGGGTCATCGGTAATCAGAAGCCCCATGACATCGCCCATTCCCTCGCCATATTGATCCTGGCCGCTTCCGGCACATTCAACAAGATGGTGGCCATATTCGTGATGCACTACAGTTGAGAAAGCTGTATTCGGATAGGGACTCGAAGCCAGGCAGAAGGTCAGCGATATTCCATCATACCAGGCGTTACCGGGACAATAGCCGGTGTTGTCATTGCAATGAAGAGGAAAATTAGTTTGGCTATAGATTGTCGGATATGTGGGATTGTAATGCAACGTAAAATCGCGGACTATATTAGCATGTAAATAAGCATTCACCTCAGCCCGCTTATATTCGGTATTAGCGGCGTTATGAACGAAATTAGCCGGGCCGGGAGGTGTTACCGACATCGCCAATGAATCACTGGCGCCTTGCTGATTATTGGCAATAAACCAATGTCCCTTCACCCTTGACCATACGGTAACCGCGGTGCTTCCGCTGTTGGTGATAGTAAAATTACCGTTTGAGTCGGCATAGGCGCTGTTGCCGCCGATTATTGAGGCTGTAGCGTAGGGAAGGGGCCTGGAAATTTCACTTCCGCATTGTTCGGCTAAAAACCCTTGTGTACCCAAACCGGTTACCTGACCGGTGACATTAACATCGGTTACCATACTTTCCTGGTAAATTATTTCCGCCGTTATCGGATCGATGATAACGCGATCTCTCAATACCGTCGGGTCGTTGCCGTCATCGGCCATAAACTCGATTCCAAAAGCAGGAGTAACCGCTTCATCTGTACCAGCCCAGATTACCTGTCGGGGTTCTCCAAACTTAATATATTGCGGATTCTTAATCGCAAAAGTAGCTTGCGCGGACCTGGGATCGATCGAGGCCTTACTGGCATCAACCGAAAAATCACCAAGATCCTTTATCGCCGATGATGCCAGCACCAGCGGATAACCGGCTTCGTTTCGCACCAACAGCCTGAGATCTGCTTTATATACCGGAATTCCATCCTTGTACTGCGAATAGTAAACAAGAGTAAACTTATATCTTCCATTTTCATACATGACTCCCTGCGTATTTCCGCTGCTTATTACAAAGCTGGTCGGGTGAAGCTCGCTGGGGTCAACTCCGAGGATGGGAGCATATTGCTGCCGGAACTGCTCAGCAGCATCCTCCGGGCTGCTGCCGGTGCCAAAGACATGCCCGTAAATATGGGTTATCTGAGTACCGGTATGGTACAGTTGTACCTGAGGGTAAGCGGTCGAAAACTGTTCGGAGGCAGTTTTCCTGGCGTCAACGCTCGGGCCGCTTACGGCCGAATTTGTTAAAAATGCTACTAGCGCCAGTATTGTTGCGCTGGTGATAAAAAATCTCTTCATGGGGCACTCCACTCGTTGCAAAGTTTGCGCTCTATCCCGTAATTGTTTATTTATCTGTTATTTAAGGCATTTGTAGGCTGTTTTCATCCGCATAAAACAATAATCGGTCGTCTCGGTATAAATGTTTAACACCATCCCATCCTACCTGAGACAAGCGATACGCCGGATTTGTTTTCAGCAACTCTTCATCCGTGAAGTCAGCTTCTTGCAAGCTAATAATAAGGCTAACTGCCAATTCTGTCAAGTATTAATGGCCCATATTTTAGGTTATAGATGCCCTCGAGTCACCGTCTCCGATTTGCGAAACACAGTTAATGTTTGTGTATCAATATGTTAGAGAATAGCACAGCGATAAAGGCAGTGATTCTCGCTTCTTTCTGTGTTCAAAGAAGGGCGAGTAAAAAATACTAAAGCGCCGATGATATTATAGAAAGCTTTGTTAAGTAGGCAGGATATTCGTTGAGGGCTAAGCTGATGCTACTAAACGTATCCGAAATATCTGAATGCCATTATGGCGTCGGCGGGCAGCTTGGGCATGGCGCAGGCGGGCTGCCACCCTTAAAGTAGCGAACCATATAGGTCACATCAAGCGCATCAAACGTGCAGGAGGCGTTTACATCCCCGGATGTATACCAGGTATTGCCTGGCGTGCATTCGCAAGAGTATGGTGGATGAGGCCCACCCTTGAAATATCTAATGGAGTAGGTCACATCAAGGCCAGTTAGGATCCCGGAGCCATTAACATCGCCTACCACATAATGACAGGGTATCCAAAAACCTATGACAATTCTTACGTGAGTAGTTTCATTATCAGCCACGATTATGTTACCAATTTCGCGGTCTTCAAAGCCAATCTTAGAAAAATGCTCACGATATATTCCGGGAGTTAATGAAACCATATACATGCCAAGCATATCGGAATATCCATCCGCAACCAGCGCATTTAAACTATCATAGGTTCGAATATGTACGTTTGGTTGTGGAGTTATTCCATCGGTGTTAGCAGTAATAACGTCAATTACACCATTTGCCTTCGCGCATGGAGCCATACCCAAAGACAGAATAATTGCTGCACTTATTGCTATAGCTTTCATTTTTTATCCTTATCGAATTGTTTTATATGGTACCGGCGGGCAACTGGGGCACGGCGCAGGCGGGCTGCCGCCCTTAAAGTAGCGTACCATATAAGTTACATCAAGGCCGTCAAAAGTGCAGGAGGCGTTTACATCTCCGGATATATACCAGGTATGGCCGGGTGTGCATTCGCAAGAGTATGGTGGATGAGGTCCGCCCTTGAAGTACCTTACAGAAAAAGTTACATCAAGGCCGGTCAAGATGCCGGAACCGTTAGCATCGCCAATAATATAATCGCAGCAGCAGGAGGATAACTGCATATTAAAACTTACATGGGTAGTCTCGTTATCCACGACAACGATGTGATTAATATCCCCTGTCACAAAACCTATCTTGGTTAGATGCTCATGATATGTTCCCGGTGAAATCGATAAGGCATACCTGCCAAGAGAGTCAGAGACTTCATCTGCCCTTACCACATTCAGACTATCATAAGTTAGAATATGCACATGAGGAAGGGGAGTAACACCATCGACATTATAAACAATGACGTCAATTACGCCGTATGCCATTGCGCATGGGGCCATACCAAAAAGCAGAATGATTGCTGCACTGACAAATAAGGTTTTCATTTTCCGCTCCTATCAAAGAGCCTGCAACAACTTACTAATGAGGATATAATGCTATCCTAATTATATAACGATATTTTTCGTTGTCAAGACTTGTTAATAGCATTTTATTGATCATAGTCGTATTATTTAATAAGAGGAATTATTGATAAGGGTTAATCTTACGCAGAGTTCATCTCCTTGAAATTGATGACCAGCCCTGTTGCACCAATCACATTTAATTAGATATCCCAAATCCGTTACCCAGTAATAAAAACAGCGCCAGATAGTAAAATCTGACGCCGCCATAATTCAATTACGAAAAACCCTTATCTCCCGAACAGCCCCTTAATCTTATTTTTCACATCCTCAGTCTGTTTCTTCTTTTCGCTATCAAGCGCCTTTTTCAGCGAATCTTCCGCTGTAGATTTTTGCAAACCCAACTTCTGCTGAACCTGTTGCTCAAGCTCCTGCTTGGCCTGCTCCTGAAGCTGCTGCGTTGCTCCTTTGGCAATCTGGCCAAGCGAGGTATTTATCCTGGGGTTGTTAATCGGCCCGGCTACGCCAACATCGACCACCACCGTTTCATTGCCAATTAGATTGGTGTTGCTGCCAACTATGCTCGAAAGAGCGGAGTTGACCGTGTTCTTCACCATCGAGGCCGGCAGTTGCAGTTTGAGTTTGTAATCAAGTGTCTTATCGAGGCCGTTCGATCCCGAGGCAATAATTGGAATATCTCCGATATTGAAATTCACCGGTTTAAGATGAAAAAACCCGTCGCTGATTTCAAAGTTTGGTGACAAATCGCGAAGCACCGGATTATTGAACTGACTCAGTTTCAATGCGTCGGCGACTTTGTTCAGCGGCGCAAACCCCTCGATCTGGGCCTGGGCAATCTGCAGCGCTCCCTGGCTGATCACCGTTTGCCAGAGTGGCATCAGCGAATCGCCGAGATCGCTATGCATGTTCACATTCCCGCTGACCTGCCCTTTCATATATCCCGCCATGGGGGCAAATGTCTGAACCGTTACGAACGTTTTGAACATATCCGTAATTCCCATTTGATTGAGCTTCATGACGAAATCTATATGCGGTTTGTTCGGCTTGATATAAGAATAGCTGCCATTGCTGACCATCGTACCACCCAGGAAATTCGCCGAAAGGTCGGTCATTGTGAGCACCTGATTATGTAGAACCAGCTTGCCTTTGACATTGGTCATATCCATGTTGTCGAGAATTACCTCGCCAAAATTCGCCAGCATTTGGAAATCAACTCTATCGGGAAGCTCTACTGCCGCAAGCGCCCCGCTTGGCTGTTCCATGAACGGAGTGAGATCAAAATAGTTCGAATTGATATCCAGATTGCCAGCCAATACTCCCTTGCCGAAAACATATCCGAATACGTTATCCAGCCCACCGCTGGCTTTCAAATCGCTTTTCCCCATCGTCATATTGAAATTATCGAGCTTCGCCTGGGTAGGGGAGAAGGTTAATTTCGCCGTCGAGATATTCACCGGATCAGGCAGAATTGGCGCTCCATACTTGACATTCGTACAGGCGACCGAACCCTGTGCGTTGAAATTCCCCATCTGCTTTTGCTGCAGCGAGGCGATATTGCCCCGGAAGGAAATATCGGACCGCACCATTCCCTCAAGCTGTATGCTGTCGCTCATCGGAACCAGGCTCCGAACATTGGCCAGATTCACATTCCCCTTCAGGAAACCGTCGACATAAGGATTTGAGATTGGCGTCTTGACCAGAAGCTGGGCATCGACCGGCTCGTTTAATATTTCGAGATGAAACTTCCTCAAATCGATCTCGGTGTCATCTAACGTTCTACCTGGGTTTTGGATTTGCAAATCGAGCGAGACATTTTTCACAGGGGTCATAATCTGACTGCCCGCGAATTCGCCATTGTCAACCAGCAACCTGAAATCGATTAGCGGAACCTGTTTCTTATTGTATGTGCCCTGCGCTTTTCCTTCGAACGAGAATTGTCCCTGAGCCTTGAGATCGCCGAAATTACTTCGATAAACTGCTGGTATCATCGACAGAAGATCCTTGAAGTCAGTCTTTGGTGTCTTAAGCGCCAGATCCAAATTGATATCTTCCCCGGCCATCTGAACCCAGCCATCGATAGCCAGCCCCAATTGATTGAGTCTGATCTCATTTTGCTTGAGGGTATATCTTTTGGCGTTCATATCGACATCGACATCGGCTTTGATATCGAGCGCGGTATTCTTAAGATATGAGATAGAGCCCATGCGAACCGAAAGCGTATCGATCTTAGTGGTGGTCGAAAGCGTGAA
>DOTU01000019.1 GCA_003520965.1 Candidatus Zixiibacteriota bacterium | reverse complement strand
AGTCCCATACCCAAAGAATTATAAGCAATATGAATTACTGTAAGTTTTTGCTTTCATAGATGACAGTGCTATGAACTTCCCCCAAAATAATGGAATAAGAAAACCCTGAAGACGGTTGATACATAATAGGGCTTATAGTATCATTCCCTTGGCAGCTTTTAGATAAATTGGCAGTTACCCTTGCCATAAAAAAGATAAAAAGGGAGAATAAATATGTTGACAGAAATAAGCAAGTCCGATAAAATTGGTTTGGGATACCGGATTTTCTTTGAAGGGGCGAAGAGGATCGTAATGCTGTATTTCAATTTCAAAAGCCACCAAATTACTCTGCTTCTATTACTTCCTATATTTATTTGTGTAAATTCCGCCCACGCCGGCTGGAGCACGCCCCGGAGAATCTCCGAGGTTGCCGCAGGCTACTACCCCCAAATCATTGCCCAGGGGGATACGCTTCATATGGTTTATATTAATGAGATTGTTCCCGCAAGAATATGCTATCGAAGAAGCACCGATGCAGGTCAGACCTGGAGCCAGCGAAAGGTGCTCATGGATACGTTAAATACGGGTTCGCCATTAAATCCTCATATAATTAGATGGGGCATCAAACTTATAGCCCTTTGGCTGGCATATATTAGAAATCAGGTATACCCTTATAATATCGGCTATGCAACTTCCACCAATGATGGGACAAGCTGGTCAGTTCCCAGATACGTTCTTTCTCCCAATATTGATTGGCCGTTTCAATTTGCAGTCTCTAATTATAACTCCCTTGTGAATATTATAGCAGAATGCACAGCAATTAATGATTCCGCTTATTATAGCGATATTAGGAGCACTAACTTTGGCCAAAGCTGGTCTGTCCCACAACCCATGGTTTATCAATTTCATAATGGAATACCGGATATGGCAAATTACAATACAAACTTTTATTTTATATGGGATGGAAACCTTAGCACTTCTCAAACATACGAGATTCGATGTAATAAAAGCTCCAATGGTGGAATTAGCTGGTCAGAAGATTTCATATTAAGTGACAGTGACCAGTTTCATTCACAGCTACCCTCAATTACCGCTACTGCGGTTTCTATTATCTGCACATGGATGGATTATAAATATTCCCCCTATATTGATATGGGAGATATACTCCTTCGGCAAAGTCCTGATTCCGGCCAAAGCTGGTCCTCTATAGAGCAAGTAACTTTCGACCATTTTGCTTGGGGTTCCGATATTGCCTCCATGGGGGATACTTTAGCTGTCGCTTGGGAAGATCAGAACCTAGATAATGGATACGGTAGCATTTACTGCATAAAATCAACCAATGGTGGACAAAGCTGGGATGAGCCTTTCTGGGTTGATGGCGATACCGGATATTCTCGCAACACCTCAATCGCTTGTGTCAATGGTAAAATATATCTAATTTGGTATGATATGCAGCTACCTGATTCAGCCGGGGTTTACTTCTCCCGATACGATTTTGAACAAGATGCAGTTCAAGACAATAATAATGATAATATGCCAGATAAGATGAGCCTTTCAGCGTATCCCAATCCTTTTAATTCATCAGTAAATATTATCTATTCATCGAAGAAGGGAGGTGAAATAAAAATATACAGTATTTCCGGACAGCTATTAAGGGGCTTTAACGTGGAAGCTGCAGAAGATGGCATAGTGGTCTGGGACGGTAAGAATAATAGTGGGAAGAGAGTGACATCTGGGACATACCTCATGAGATTTCTTTCTGATGGGACATCCAAAACATTTAAACTTGTCTACCTTAAGTGATGGCTAGGATGAAAGAAGGTCGGTTGTATGAGTAAATATAAAATATTGATGGCAGCAGTAATAGCTTGCATTATAGCAGCTTATTCAATAGCGTTTTGTGAACAGGAATTAACCCATGAATGGACAAATCTTAATGGGCCTTATTGGGTAAGCGGGGCGGATGTGGCATGCGGAACCCACAATTACGATAATACTGTTCCTTGGTATCGCTATTTAATTGGCGGTAATGGAAACGATATCAGGCCTTTTTACTGGGATCATACATTCGAAAAATGGAATGGCTGGAATGACTATGATCCATTACCCGGAGCCAACAAGATTATCTCCTATAATTCTGATCACCATGGCGATTTTGCATTCTGTACCGCTTATGGAGGCGATGCTTATAAAACTGTAAATGGCGGAGAATCATGGACATCTTTGGGTTTTGGCGATTATTTCTCCAACAATCATTTTAATACGGTTGAAGTAAAATTCACCACAGCCAACCCCGAGCGAACAGCTTTTGTTGGCACGGCGCATAATGGCAATGTGCCAACGGCCTATATTTATCATTATTCTGGTGGTAATCCCACCTGGGACCGATTGGGGGGCCCTTCCAATGGAGGAAATCCCGATCCTATGTTCGGCAAGGATGTTTATGATATCGAGTGCAACCATGATGGAAGGCTTTTTGCAGGTACTTCTGATGGAATATATTATCATACCGGTGAAAGTAACTACCATGATAATTGGACGCAGCAGGCATTTGAGGATCACGAAGTTTTGGCTATTGAGGATGTAAACTGCCGGGAAATCGGAGACCAGCAGCTGGCCGAAGTCACCTACAGCGCAACCCCCCCGGTTAGCCATAAGCTCTGGTATTCACCAGAAGGGGATCATTTCCGCAGCCCAATTGAAATTACCCCCGATAACAGCTCATTCGACCATGAAGTTTATGATTTAGCGGCTATTCGATGTAATGAAGATCTTAATAATACCCAATATATTTCTTGTTATGCTGCTACATCCGATGGACTTTATCTTATCCATTTCAAATACAATGAAAGCGGCCTTTCAGCTCTTGAGAAATACGATATCAAGGAGATTCAGACTGTCGATGGATTCTACCCCATGCAATATGATCAGCAGATTACCGGGGTAGATTACACCTGGGAGACCTCTGCGAACATTATCACAGTGACCGCACTTTGCACCACGCCTTATAGCGTATACCAGATAACTGAGGTGAGAAGCCTCGAGACTGATCAGCTTATTGGGGACTTGGAGGTAACAGAATGCGTCGATGGGACCTATAAATCAAACGTTGTGGGATTGAGCCTTGTCGGGGATCAACTCGAGTCGATGCAACTGTTCACGGTTACTGATAATGGACTTATAAAGGGGGAGAATCTTACCAAATATTGGAGCACTGTGGGCAAGGCCTTTGAAGACGGTCAGACGGACCAAATAGGTACGGATATTGCCACAAAACAAATAGGCGAGGATTTATATATATTGGCCTCATCCAAAGATGAACACGGAAGCGGAACGATCATGTATACTGAAGACGGAGGATTGAATTGGGAAAAAGCGACTTTTGAAAACGATGTTACTCCGGTGATAAATGCTGTGGACTTTGACCTTACCACGTTTGAGGGGTATTACGCCTATGCCGCTGGATTTGATACAAAGGCATGGTATTCCTCTGATAACGGCGGGAGTTGGCTGGAGAGCGACGGATTTGAAAATACATCTCTTAACGACGTTTTCTCCGACCCATTACCCAGTAGAGAAGGATACGCCTATTTGGCAGGTTCATTAGGTGCCGAGGTGGGGATAAGAGTTGCCATGACAGAAAATTACGGCGTTGATTGGACCCCTATTGAAGAAGATCTTGGTGGCACTGCGGTCAATCAATTAGCAAAATGTGCAGGTGGGGGGAACGCCGGACAAGATCAAAGGCAAGGTCTTTATGCCGCCACAAATTATGGTGTCTATAAAGCTAATTTGTGCAAACCACCAGATGATCCAGAAGATCCAAATGGACCGTACGATCCAGGGGATATTACTTGGAATCACAAAACTTACGGCATTGGCACTCCTAATTTGGGTTCTATAATAGTCGATCCCAATAACTCTTTTGGTGTTTTGGCTGCAACGGCCCCTTCGGAGGAAGAGCCGCACATTTGGGCCAGCGGCGATTCGGGAAGAAGCTGGATTGGACTTCCATTGGGAGATATCCCTTCAGATTGTCACATCAATAAGCTGGCAGCTTGTCGTAATGGTAAAGGTTATGTAGTTGGGACGGATAAGGGCGTTTTTTATATCAAAGAAATATTCCAATGTGGCCAATCATTTACTGACTATACTTGGGGACCCGGCACAATTATCATAAATGGCGATGCATTCACTGAAGTACCAAACAATCCTCTCACGATAATTGGTCCCTGTACGGTTTACTTTACCTATGGCCTTAATCTAACTCATTCGGGTAGCCCCGATGCTAATAAGCCGATGCTTTATGCTACTAATAGTCCCATTGATGTGGAGGGGACAGCCGAAGATCCTGTGGTTTTCACTTCCTGCAGACCCACAGACAAGACAGCTGGCGATTGGGAGGGCCTTGGAAAAGTTGGATCAACAAATGCTGATATATCCCTCAACCATTGCAATATTGAATATGCTGCCAATGGAATCAATATCACTACGGGCTCAACTTCGGAAATAGATATTGGAAATAGCAGCATCAGTAATTGCAGTGATTATGGCGTTTATATTGGTGCGCATGCAACTCTCTCGGTGAATCATTGTCATTTTGAAAAAATGAATAGCGCCGGAATTTACATGTCAACTTATCCTACCAGCGCAACTATCAGTAATTCCCGAATAGAAGACTGCGGTAACTACGGCATCTACTGTAGCGGCGGGGAGTTTACGGCCAGCACCGATACACTCTTTGATAATAAGTATGGGATTCTTTACGAAGGAGATGATGGCCCCACCATCTCCTACTGTCGAATTTTCGCTCCCTCTTCATCAGTTACTTCATACTATGGCATCTATGTCAGAGGCGGCATTTACGGATCCAATGTCCAGATTCTGGGGGATTATATAGCCGGTTTTGGCCAGGGCGGCATTTATCTGGAAAACGTGACTTCGCATGGTCTCGTCTCCTATACGTCGGTATATGAAGGCAGCATGTACAGCAGCATATACGGCATCTACTGCAACAACTCCTCGGTTTCCATTTTAGGTGATCCCGATGCAGATGAAAAGAAGAACGTCATTCAGGGCAATGATTATGGTATCTGGCTGGCTTCAACAAGCGACCCCAAAATAAGGAGGACCAAATTCATTGATAACATTTACAAAGGTATACATATCGCTCAAGGTTGCTCTCCTGATTTGGGGAGTTTTAATGATCATGGAAACAACTCATTTATTCTAAACAATCCGGGGCAGAATACATATCATGTATATAACGCGAATAACAATTTTAGCATTAACGCCCTATACAACTACTGGAATCCGCTAAGCAGTTGGCTATTTCATAATGTCACGTACAATCCCTACCTATCAAATGATCCTCTCCCACGGATCGCTCCTCCATCCTGGCAAACAGCCAATCTACCTGAAGATCTTTTTCTTGCAAGGGCCTATCCCAATCCTTTCAATCCCACGACCATGATAAGCTTCAATCTCATATCCTCCCAAGAGGTTTCGGTGAGAATCTACAATATCATGGGGCAAAGGATAAGGGACCTTTATTACGGATATGAGGAAGCGGGAGTGATTTCGCTTGTCTGGGACGGAAAAGATATGAATGGGAGACCGGTTT
>DOTU01000235.1 GCA_003520965.1 Candidatus Zixiibacteriota bacterium | reverse complement strand
CTACACAGAAATAATAGCTTTATTAATTGCGCAAGATACAATATAAACAAAAGCGGAACGAATAAGGCCGAGTGCATAGTTTTAGGAATGATACAACATCCTAATCTGGTATAGTGAGGCAAAAAAATGAAATACCGTCTTGAAAAAGATTCCCTAGGCGAGGTCAAGGTCCCATTCGAAGCCTACTGGGGAGCGCAAACCCAAAGAGCCGTTGATAACTTTCCGATCTCTGGAATTAAAGCTCATCAGGCTTTTGTCTGGGCATCGGCTCAAGTTAAGAAGGCGGCCTGTATTACCAACCGCGACCTGGGTTTGATCCCATCCGAGCAGGCTAAGGCGATCATTGCCGCTTGTGACGAGATCATCGCCGGAAAGCTGCACGACCAGTTTGTTGTCGATGTCTATCAGGCCGGGGCGGGGACATCGCATAATATGAACTGCAATGAGGTGATCGCCAACCGGGCCAACGAGCTATTGGGACATGAGCGGGGCCAATACAAGCCCATTAATCCCAATGACACAGTTAACATGTCGCAATCAACTAACGATTTTATTCCCACGGCTATTCGTTTGGCCTGCTTGCGCTTATCGGGCGAGTTTATAGTAAAACTTGAAACCATGCAATTAGCTTTTACCAATAAAGCGATTGAATTCGATCCGATTATCAAATCCGGACGTACCCACTTGCAGGACGCTGTTCCGATCCGATTCGGTCAGGAGTTTTCCGGGTACGCTCAATCGATTACCCGGCATATCGGTTGGCTTCGGGCAGCGAGCAATGAGTTGACTGAGATCGGCCTGGGAGGCACAGCTGCCGGAACGGGCTTGAACTGCCATCCCGATTACCGTTCTAAAGTGGCTTCTAATCTGGCATCTCTGACCGGTTTTGAAATCAAACCGGCCCGCAACTATTTTGAGGAGATGCAATCTATGGCGCCGTTTGTGATGCTCTCCTCGGGATTAAGGAATCTGGCTCAGGACCTCTCGCGTATCGCCAATGATTTCAGGCTAATGGCCTCCGGACCTAAGACCGGATTGGCCGAACTTCTTCTTCCGCCCCGCCAACCGGGCTCCTCCATTATGCCAGGTAAGGTTAATCCGGTAATGGCTGAAATGCTTAATATGGTTTGCTTCTCGGTTTTCGGTAATGACGAAACTATCCTTTGGGCATCTCAAGCAGGGCAGTTGGAGCTTAATGTTATGATGCCTCTTATCGCCTACAAGCTTCCAGATTCGCTGACCATACTCACCAACGCTATCGATGTCTTTACTCGCTATTGTGTCGAGGGCCTGCAGGTTGACGTTGAAAAGTGTAAACGGTATGCGGAATCATCGGCAGCGGTGATAACCGCGCTAAATCCCATTATCGGATATATGAAGGCGGCCGAGGTGGTCAAGCGCTCTTATGCCGAAAACAAAACCGTGCGCGAAATTCTCCTTGAAGAAAAGCTCATCGAGCCGCACAAGCTCGACGAAGTCCTCAACTTGATTGCCATGACCGAACCGGGGATAAATAAATAACGGAATCGCAATTACAATATTGAATATTCCCATATTTATCGGGTATTGATCTATTGAGTATCAGTTTTGGATTGGTGCGCCATTTTATCTGCTTGCCAATCAAATCCTTTTACTCCTACAATCCTTAGTCAAAGTGGAATGGTAAAAAAATAAGGAGAGAACGATGCAGGGCGTAAAATATCGTAATATGATGGGACAGGTAGGGCTGTTCATTATTACTCTGGGCATCTATGGGATTTACTGGTTCTATGTCACCGCTGACGAGATGAAATACCTGGCCAAGGATGAGGCGGCCAGCCCGGCACTCTGGACTGTGCTTCTGTTTGTCCCGCTTGTGGGCATATATTCCATCTATAAGTACTCCGAGCTTTTTCAAAAAATCAGTTCTGAATCGCTTAACCGATGGATTCTATTTATTCTCTGGATCGTGTTCTCTCCCGCAGTCTGGTTCATTGTCCAGATGGAGCTCAACAAAAAGGCTACAATAAACCGTCCCACGGCCTGAGCATTTTCAGGAGATCTTTTTGGTTTTTCTGGCTCTTTGTAATTCAATGAAGAGCCAGTAGTTATCTTTAGCGCTGCTTTTTATTTTGCTTAACCTTTGCCGAGCCGTTTCCTCTTTCCAAAATGCTATTGATTTTATAACTTAAACTTGTATAATAGGTTTTATACTATTTCTTTGGTAAGTTAAACAAGTCTGGGGCGATAAACGGAGGAAATATGGCGTTCACTAAAACAGAAAAGATATGGATGAACGGCAAACTGATTAATTGGGATGATGCCAAAATTCATATTCTATCGCATGTCATTCATTATGGTTCGGGCCTCTTCGAGGGCGCAAGATGCTATACCACACCCAAAGGGCCGGCGGTCTTTCGCCTCAAGGAGCATACGGATCGTTTATTTAACTCCTGTAAAATATATCGCATGGATATCCCCTTCTCCAAAGATGTGATCAACAAGGCAATAATCGACCTTATCAAAATCAACAAGATGGACGCCTGCTATATCCGTCCGCTGGTTTACCGCGGCTATGAGCAGCTTGGTGTCGATCCCACCGGCGTACCGGTTGACGTAGCCATCGCAGTTTGGCCATGGGGCAAATATCTCGGCGCCGAGGCGTTGGAAAGAGGCGTCGAAGTTGGCGTGTCATCCTGGCGGAGAATTGCTCCTGGCACCATGCCCGCGATGGCCAAAGCTACCGCCAACTATATGAATGGCCAGTTGATTCGTCTGGAGGCGCGGGCGCATGGCTACGTTGAGGGCATCGGCCTCGATGTCTATGGGCATGTAT
>DOTU01000349.1:2199-6181 GCA_003520965.1 Candidatus Zixiibacteriota bacterium | reverse complement strand
CATTCCAACTGCAAGGTAGCGTGATGAATATTGTAACGCATCCGTAGCAGTTCAGTTGCCTCTTGCAGTATGCGCCGCGACTCGTGAGTCGATTGGTTGACAACATTGATATGAGCCGAAAGGGCCAGATTGGATGAGGAGATGGTCCAGATATGAAGATCGTGCACCGAAATCACGCCCTCAATTTTCTCCATGCTTTCTTTTACATCGCCGTATTTGATCGATCTGGGTACACCTTCAAGCAAAATATGGGCACCCTCCCGTATGACACTAACCGCGCCCCAGAGAATAATAGCGCCTACGAAAAACGAAATGATCGGATCAGCCAGGTAGTTGCCTGTAAATATCATTATCAAGCCACCAGCCACCACTCCAACCGAACCGAGCATATCACCCAATACATGCAGGAATGCGGCACGTACATTGAGATTTTCACCAGCCGCATCATGGAGCCGTTTCATAACAAAAAGATTAGCAGCGAGACCAACAACCGCTATCACGAGCATCAGCGTGGAACGGACAGGCTCCGGCTTCTGGAATCTCCAATAAGCCTCATAAAAGATAAAGCCCGCCAGGACGAATAGAGTCGCCCCGTTTATTACGGCCGCCAATACCTCAACTCGGTTATAACCATAAGTGCGCTTGCTGGTGGGCGGACGTCTTGATATCCGGGTCGCAAAAAGCGACAGCCCCAAAGCCAGCACATCGCCAAAGAGGTGCCCGGCGTCAGACTTCAAAGCCAGTGAGTTTGAAAGAAATCCTCCAACAACCTCAAGTATAAAAATGCCGATAGTTATAGCCAATGCCCACCATAGACGTCTCTCGATATCGATTGCATTTTGATGGTTATGAGCGTGCTCATGTCCAACGTGATTATGCTCGTGGGCTTCTATCATTCTACTGAAACTACCTCCACACCATATCTGATTAACAGCGCGGTTGTTACTCCGACACCATTGCTCAAGTGTCCTTCATTATAAATAAATTTTACTCCGCAAGACGGGCTCTTTTCCTTCAAAAAGGCTTTATTGATATTTTGTTCGATAGCTGTGTTAAGCGCATTTTTTGCCCCCTTAAGAAACATATCGGTGACATCATTCCCCATATCGTCCCTTACTCTTGCCGAGCCGTCGAGGACATCATAGCCATCGCCGCCAATAATTTCAGCTTTGGGCCGAGGGCATGGTAAACCACCATCCATTTCAGGGCAAACGGAAAAGATCTGAAACTCAGTCAGGCGCTCCAAGGCAGAGCTATTTACTTGCTTTGCGTCCCAACGGCAAAGCTCTCCCATAAGACATCTTGATACAAGGACCTTTTCCATGATGATTTAATATAGGACGTTGCAGGTTTTAGGCAATAGAAAAGACGGCATAGATGATAAGGAAGATAGATATTGAATTCCCTGTTAAAGCTCTATCTATATCATTTTCATTTAGAGCAAATAAAAAAAACCTCCCTTGAGCAGGAGGCCTAAATGCTTTATTTCCGTTTTACTAAAGTAAAGACAGGATAGATTTCACGATATAATTGGCTGGGTCAATTGCTCTGTCATTTTGATGCACTTCATAATGCAGATGCGGACCCGTGGAATATCCGGTTGAACCGACCAGCCCGATGAGCTCGCCACGATTTACTTTGTGCCCCGGGGCAACCATGATCTTGCTCAGATGGCCGTATGATGTTGAATATCCGTTACCATGATTAACAACAATTAGATTCCCCAGGCCCGATTGATATGCCGTGCTGGCCACGACGCCATTCGCGGTGGCATAAACCGGCGTGCCTTTGGGAGCGGCGATATCAACACCATTATGCGGTTGATACGAGCCGGTGAATGGGTCGGTATGCATACCAAAGCCGCGCGTAACGAAACCCTCGCAGGGGTTGATCGTGGGGGTATGATCAAGCTGATCTTTGCGTCCCCTGACCAGCGTTAGAAGCTCTTCGGTGGATGCGTTCTCAAGCTCAATCTGACGGCGAATCTTCTCGATATCCGTTTGCACCAGCCAGGTACGCTGTCCGAGCTCCGAGCCGACCAGCGGTTCAGCGTTAAATTCGCCGCCAACACCCACTTCCCGGACATCGGAATCGATCGGTGGAAGGTCGAATACCAGACGAATTTGCTCGTCACGTCCGACAATTTTGGACATTTCCCCCTTGAGCAAGGTTACTGTAGATTCGAGATCGCCGAGTTTAGCCGTCAAGACTTGGTTTTCCTGAACCAGCACAGTCATCTTCTTTTTATCAACTGTTGATTTTAAAAATCCGATTGCGGAATAAACGCTGGCAATGATAAAAAACGACAGAAACAGAGAGCAAACCACCAGCAGACGGTGGCTTATTTCCTTGTTTACGACTCTACCGTTCTCAGGGGGAACGATCAGAATCGAGTATTTTTTACCTTTTGACAACATCCCACATCTCCAAAGTTAAATAGCCTGGCAAATTTATCCTCTCAGGACTGTGCTGTCAAGTGCTTTCTTTCACATAGCTTGGTGGATTTACTGCTTTAATGCGGCGTAAGAATGCTTAGACAAATCGATTACTCTTGTATTATTCGACTTATCTTAATCCTCCATATTTCTTATTATGATCGTAACATATATTTGTTCCACATATTTATTAAAATGATTAATTGTGGAATCATAAATCAAATCAATTGATTTTTCGATAATCTAAAAAATAGTTTTACTTGATCAATAAATAATCTTTCTTCAATATTTTTCCAACAACCTTGATGAACTTCTCCGGATGCAAATTTTGCAGGCTGTACAGATGCCAGCATTGTTTCTCCGGTAGAGTAAATTGCGATTTTCGTTTCCTGGCCATCACGCCTCCCTTTTTGTCGCCAGCTGATATTCGCGTCGCATTAACCGCCTGCTCAGCAAAGCCGTGGTTCTCCTTTTAGACTAACAAATACGTAACAGGCAATTCTCATACCCGAAATTCGCGTTCATGGTCATAATTGAAACATAAGCGTAATTTGTTATCGAAGAGAGGATTAAAAAACGAATGGACAAAAATTATGGCCCTGCGCCCATAACTGATTATGGGAAGAATCCCATAATTATAGGAGATAGTGGTTAGATTTTATTATGTTGATTATGCCAGATCGATATGATCAATTATCGCTACGATCACCGTTCGCACCGGAACCTCAGTCTGGCCAACCACCGCCATCGCCGAGCGGCCCTCTTGCGTGATAAGCACCAGATCGCCAACACCGGCATCAACTGAATCGATAGCCACTACCGCCTCGCCGGTGGGCTGCAGTTCGGGGGTGAGTATAGCAACGTTGAGAAGCCGCTGGCTTTTATAAACGGGATGCTTAATCGTAGCTGCGATATTGCCTGTAACTTTGCCAATTAGCATATCAACCTAACTGATCAACTATACCGATAATGGCTGCGTCAACCGGAATCTTTTTTTCCAGGAGGCAGTAGGTTGCCTCGCGAGCGGCTACCCACCAGACAAGCTCGCCATCGCCCGCTGAAACTGAATCAGCGGCCACGATAATGCTGCCTTGCGGTTTGCCTGCGCTATCAATTGGCTCAATAATGCGCAGCTTGACCCCCTCAAGCTGAGGGTCTTTAACAGTGCAGACCACGTTACCTTTGACTCGTGCGAGTTTCATTTTTCAGCGTTATATGTTGAGTTTCCGGAGAATTCGATCTGATCTATTATCCCGATAACGATAGCATCGACCGGTGTGGTACTCATATTCTGCGCCTGACGGGCGGACGAGCCTCGCACCACCAGCACCAGATCGCCGGCTCCGGCATCGAGTGTATCGAGCGCAACAATTGGCGCTCCACCCTTGGGCGCCCCTGACGTATCAGCCAACTCCAAAAGCAGAAGCTTATAGCTGTTGAGCTTGGGGTCCTTACGGGTGGCGACGACGGTTCCTTTTACTCTGGCTATTTCCATATTAGATCCTATCGATACGCAATTTGGTCCTAATCTTTCGGCTCCTCATTTT
>DOTU01000349.1:0-1864 GCA_003520965.1 Candidatus Zixiibacteriota bacterium | reverse complement strand
GCTTTGAGGACGATATGCACTATCGCTCCACCGATTGGCAGAATCGCAAATACAATGAGAAAAATTGCCCAGAAAGGGTGACTTTTCAGAAATTCAAGCAGACTGGTCGACATGAAAAGAAATCTACCTTCAATATCGGTTTCAGTCAAGTTACATATTGTTATCAAATCCCCGCTTGACAGTCTTTATCGCTCTGATTATAACTACGATATGATCACAATCAGAGAAGCCAGAGAGGACGAGCTGCTCAAGGCCGGAGAGCTCTGGTCGGATTTCATGCGCTTTAACGGGCGATTCGACAATTCCTTTGCGATTAAGGAGAAGGCCAAAGATATCTTTTCCAAAGAGATGCTGGAGAAGTTCCCCGCCAACGACTATCGGCTGGCGGTTGCCGATGACGGTGGCAAGCTGGTCGGGTTCTGCTTTTCCTATATCTCGCGCAAGCCGAAATATTTCAAAATCCAACGATTTGGATTTATCGGCGATCTTTATGTCACGCCAACACATCGGCGGCAGGGGGTTGGAAAGGATCTGGTTAAAGACGCGATGAACTTCTTTGCCAAGCATCGGGTCAGCCAGATAGAACTATTGGTGGCAGTTAAAAACGATACGGCTATCAAATTCTGGGAGTCGTATGGATTCAACCAGCTGCTGACCTGGATGTATAAGAGAATATAGCATCACTTATGTGGTCGGGTCCGGCGACCCGACCGTACAAGGGGGCGTGGCGTCAGGTCGCCCGACCTGACGCACCAACAGCCTAGTATGAATACCACCCCTCCCCCCCGTGGCTTTTCAGCCCTCAAGAACACTAATATCCGTTGGGCTGCGACCGGCTCTGCCTTCTTCACCTTTGGCAACCGCGCGCTGCAGATCGTGATCGCCTTCCAAATCTATCAGATCACCCATACTGCCCTGGCGCTGGGATTTCTCGGCCTGTCCGAGGCGATCCCCGCTATCATAGTCGCGCCGTTCGGGGGGCATGTCGCCGATAACTTCAACCGTCAAAATATCATCAGGACCACCCGCGCTATCTGCCTGATCTGTGCACTGGTTCTGGCGTTCCTCTCCTGGCACGCCGCCAGCATTCCGGTGGTTTTGTTCTATCTCGTGATTTTTATCTGGGGATTTGCGCGCGGATTCACCGATCCGGCCATGACCGCATTCGAGTCGCAGATCGTGCCCCGCGATCTGATCATCAACGCCGCCTCCTGGTTTGGCAGCATCTCGATTACCTCGTCGATACTCGGCCAGGCGGCCAGCGGCTTCATCTTCGATGGTTACGGCGCTACCGTCTCATATCTCGTTACCGCCGCCTGCTTTCTCGTATCCTTTATATGTGTCACCGCCATCTCGCCCGCGGCGCAGGTCAAGCAGGATAAGGACGAGCGTGTCTGGGCCAGCATCAAGATCGGTTGGAAAGCGCTGTATCATATCCAACCGCTCTTTGCGGCGATGGCGCTTGATATGATCGCGGTGCTGTTCGGCGGGATGACGATCCTGCTTCCGATTTTCGCCAACGATATCCTCAAGATCGGCGCGGGCGGGTACGGCTTGCTCAACGCCACCATCTCGCTCGGCGCGCTGTCCTCGATGGTGTTAGCAATGACCTATTCTCCTATCAAGAAAGCGGGCCGGAATATCTTATTCTGTGTGGCCGCGTTCGGGGTATGTATAATTGTATTCGCGTTTTCCAAAAACCTCTATTTGTCGGTGGCGATGCTATTCCTCTCCGGCTTTTTTGACGGTATCAGCATGATTATCCGTCGCGCCATGACTCGTCTGCTCTCGCCGGATCAGTTGCGCGGACGGATTGCCGCCGCCAACTCGATCTTCATCACCGCCTCCAACGAGCTTGGCGCGT